>NZ_JBGCCP010000029.1:0-120771 GCF_041262705.1 Catenulispora sp. MAP12-49
CGCTCCAGGACGTCGGCAGCAACCGCAACGTGATCCACACACCGCTAACGAGCAGCAACGCCACACGTCACAACAAGTGCGGCTGCAGTACTAGGCTTCCGCCGAGGCCGAGCCCTTTCCCGAGTTCGCGGTGGCGGTCCCGCGCGGGGACGAGGCGATCGGTGCGCTGTCGAGGCGGTTCCGCGAGACGTTCGGGATGGAGTCGGCGGCGCTGCTGGAGTGCGCCGACCCGGGCGCGTGGCGCCTGGTCGCGGCGACCTCGACGACCGGCGCCATGCTGTGCGCCAGCGCTCACGGCGACACCGTCGATCTGCGCGTCATCGACCGTGGGCCGGGCTTCCCGCCCAAGGACTTCGGACGGATCTTCCCCCGTTCCAGCGCCTCGGCGACCGGGACAACACCACCGGGGTCGTCCTCGGCCCGGCCCTCTCCCGCGGGCTGGTCGAGGCGATGTCGGGGACACTCGTCCCAGAGGAGACGCCCGGCCGCGGACTGACCATGGTGATCACGCTGCCGAGATGGACCGACAGCGCACCAAGCGCACCGGGCGCGACGTAGCCGCCGGCCGGATCGACCCGCGCCGCGCGATCCGAGCGATCAGATCAGCGCGGCGTGGGGACGCGGTCCAAGCCGTCAGCTCACCAGGCGCATCCGGTCGGCCAGCCCGGTCGCGGCGGTCACCGCCTGGACGAGGGCGTCCGGCGAAGACCAGCCGTCGCGGTGCCACACCAGCAGCAGGCGATCCTCCACACGCAGGCTCGGATGCTCCAGGAGGCGCAGCAGCGCGCTGACGCCGTCCACGCTGAACACGCCGTCGGCCTTCCCGCCCCGGTCCGGCTGGTACAACGGCTCACCACGATCAGCGTGGCCAGACACAGCCAGGCGAAATCGCGCCTGAAAGGGAAATGCAAGCCGCCGTGTGGCGAGAGGCAATGAACTCTCGCCACACGGCCGCCCTTCGTTAGTGCATTCCGTCGGCGAGCGGCCCCAGGGAGAGCGCCGGCAGGAAGTTGAGCAGCGCCAGCAGCATCGCCGCGCCTGTGGCGAGCGCGACGAAGTTGAGCCCGGAGGCGCGCAGCGTCCCGGTGGTGACGGCGACCGGCTTCTGCTCGGCCAGCCGGCCGGCCAGCGCCAGGACGAACACCATCGGCAGATAGCGGCCGACGAACATGGTCACGCACATCCCCAAGTTGTAGAACGGCGTGTTGCCGGACAAGCCGCCGAACGCGCTGCCGTTGCTCTGCGTGGTGCTGGTGGCCGCGTACACGATCTCCGACAGACCGTGCGCTCCTGAGTTGCCCATCGCGGCCCGGCCGGCCGGCAGTGCGATCGCCAGGGCCGAGGCCGCGAGGATCAGAGTGGGGGCGACCAGCGCGTAGCACACGACGTACCGCATCTCGCCGACGCCGATCCGCTTGCTGAGGTACTCCGGCGTGCGGCCGATCATCAGGCCGCCGATGAACACCGCGATCAGCACGATCATGATCAGGCCGTACAGCCCCGAGCCGGTGCCGCCGGGCGCGATCTCGCCGAGCATCATCGCGGCCATCAGCGTCCCGCCGCCGAGCGAGGAGAAGCTGTCGTACGAGGCGTTCGCCGCGCCGTCGGCCGATCCGGTGGCCGCCACGCCGAACAGCGTCGAGCCCGGGGTGCCGAAGCGGACTTCCGTTCCCTCGACGTTGCCGCCGACGGCCTGCGCCACGGTGCCGGTGTGCGCGCTCTGCGCCAGGTTCGCGCCGAGCACCAGCAGGCCGAACAGGATCCCGACCACGGTCAGCAGTGTCCAGCTGTGCTTCAGCGAGCCGATCATGCGACCGAAGGTGCGGATGAAAGCTGTCGGGATCAGCAGCATCAGCAGGATCTCGATCGTGTTGCTCCAGGCGCTCGGGTTCTCGAACGGGTGCGCGGAGTTGGCGTTGAAGAACCCGCCGCCGTCGCCGGACATCAGCTTGATCGGCTCCCACGAGCCGATCGGGCCACCGATGATCTTCTGCGAGCCCGCGCCGCCGGTGAGGGTGTTCGACAGCTGCGTCCCGTGGAGGTTCTGCTCGACGCCGAGCCCGATCAGGACCAGGCCCGCGACGATCGACAGCGGGAGCAGGATCCGGACGATCGAGCGGATCAGGTCCACCCAGAAGTTGCCGAGGTCGCGGGTGCCGTGCCGGGTCAGACCGCGGATCAGCGCCAGCCCGACGCACAGACCGACCGCCGCCGAGGCGAAGGCCTGCACGCCCAAGCCGGCCATCACCGACAGGTGGCCCATCGTGGACTCGCCGGCGTAGTTCTGCCAGCTGGTGTTGGTGGTGAAGCTGACCGCGGTGTTCAGCGCCAGCTGCCAGGGCAGTCCGGGGTGGCCGTGGTCCCACGGCAGCCGGTTCTGCAGCATGAACAGAGTGAACAGCGCTGCGATCCCGATGAGGGTGAACGCCATCAGGGCGCCGAAGTACCTGCGCCCGTCCTGCTCACCGTCCGGGTTGACGCCGCAGATCCGGTAGATCGCCTTCTCCACGCGCCAGTGCTTCGTGCCGGTGTAGGCGCGGGCCATGTAGTCGCCGAGCGGCACGTGGACCGCCACCAGCACCGTGATCAGGAAGACGATTTGGAGCCAGCCGTAGACGGTCATGTCAGCTCGCCTTCACCGGGTAGTGACGGTCCAGGTCGACGTTGAGCTCCAGGACGTTGACTGCCGGGTTGCCCAGGAAGCCCAAGGCCCTGCCTGTCGTATGGGTTTTGACCAGGTCCAGAACCGTGGCCAGCGGGAGGTGCCGCGCGTTCGCGACCCGAGGCGCCTGCAGCCGTGCGTAGGCGGGGCTGATGTCCGGGTCCAGGCCGCTGCCGCTGGCCGTCACTGCGTCGGCGGGGACGGCGGGATCGGCCGGGGCGTCGCCGCGGATCGGCGTCACCACTGCCGCGCTGTAGTCCTCGCCGGGCTTGGCGCACTCGACCTTGACGCCTTGGTACGTCGCCAGGAACGGAGTGGCCGGGCACGCCTGATTCAGGCTGACGACCCTGGTCACCGTGCCGGCGTCGCCGCCGGTGTAGTAGACCCCGAGAACGGCGCCGACGCCGTCGGGCGTGCAGTACGGCCGTGCCCCGGACACTCCCTCCAGCGCTCCGGCCTTGAGGCTGCGGGTGCACACCGTCGTCAACAGGCTCGGCTTGCCGGTGTCCGGCTGTCCGGGCGTCGGCAGGGTGTCGACGATGCTCTCCGGGCCCTGGTTGCTCGCGCCGGAGGCGGTCGGGTCCTCACCGTCGGGGCGGGTTTGGAAGTGCTGCTTCAGGGCGTCGCCCTGAGCGTCGGTGAAGCTCTGGCCGATCAGCGAGCTCCCGACCTCGTTGCCCTTGGAATCGGCGATCCGCGATCCCTCGGCCGGATGGTGCAGCCCCGGCGTGTGCGCGAACGCCGTCATGCCCAGCGGGTAGAGCAGCCCGACCACCAAAGTGAGTACTGCGACCACGCGCAGTGCCGCAAAGTATGTACGCACCGTTCTCACATCCCGGGGAGGAACTGGACGAGGCCGAGATCGATCAGTTTGATCGCCAGGAACGGGGCCACCAGGCCGCCGAGCCCGTAGACCCACAGGTTCCGCGACAGCAGGGCCGAGGGGGACGAAGGCCGGTACCGCACCCCGCGCAGGGCGAGCGGAATCAAGGCCACGATGATCAGGGCGTTGAACACCACCGCCGACATGATCGCCGACAGCGGCGAGTGCAGCCCCATGATGTTCAGGGCTTTCAGGCCCGGATACACGCCGCCGAACATGGCCGGCAGGATCGCGAAGTACTTCGCGACGTCGTTGGCGATGGAGAAGGCGGTGAGCGCACCGCGCGTGATGAGCAGCTGCTTGCCGATCTCGACGATCTCGATGATCTTCGTGGGGTCGGAGTCCAGGTCCACCATGTTCCCGGCCTCCTTGGCGGCCGAGGTGCCGGTGTTCATGGCCACGCCGACGTCGGCCTGCGCCAGGGCGGGTGCGTCGTTGGTCCCGTCGCCGGTCATCGCGACCAGCTTGCCACCGGCCTGCTCGGCCTTGATCAGCGCGAGCTTGTCCTCGGGGGTGGCCTCGGCCAGGAAGTCGTCGACCCCGGCCTCGGCGGCGATGGCCCGTGCCGTCACCGGGTTGTCGCCGGTGATCATGACGGTCTTGATGCCCATCGTGCGCAGCTCGGCGAACCGGGCGGCCAGGCCCGGCTTCACCACGTCCTTGAGCTCGATGACGCCGAGGACGCGAGCCGTGCCGTCCACGGCCTCGGCCACGGCCAGCGGGGTGGATCCGTTGGCGGAGACGGCGTCGACCACCGTCTCCAGATCGCGGGGGATCTCCCCTCCGTTCTCGCGTACCCATGCCGCGATCGAACGGGCCGCGCCTTTGCGCAGCTTGCGCTCCTGCGGGTGTTCCAGATCGACCCCTGACATCCGCGTGGTCGCCGAGAACGGAACCAGGATTCCGCCGCTGCGATCCGAGGTGGTCCCGGCGAAGTCATGTCCCTCGCGGGCGTATTCGACGATGGACCGGCCCTCGGGCGTCTCGTCGGCGAGCGAGGCCAGCAACGAGGCTTCGGCCAGGTCACGCTCGCTGGTACCGCCCAGCAGGTGGAAGGCCGAGGCACGGCGATTGCCGAAGGTGATGGTGCCGGTCTTGTCCAACAGCAGGGTGTGCACGTCACCGGCCGCTTCGACAGCCCGTCCGGACATCGCCAGCACATTGCGCTGCACCATACGGTCCATGCCGGCGATGCCGATCGCGGACAGCAGCGCGCCGATGGTCGTCGGGATCAGGCACACCAGCAGGCCCACCAGGACGACGCCGGTGACGCCGTTCGCGCTCAGCGCCGCGGAGTCCGGGGTGGAGCCGACGGCCTGCTTGGAGAAGATCGCCAATGGCTGCAAGGTGATCACGGCGACCAGGAAGACGAACGTCAGCGCGACCAGCAGCAGGTTCAGCGCCAGCTCGTTCGGGGTCTTCTGCCGCTTGGCGCCCTCGACCAGGGCGATCATCCGATCCAGAAAGCTCTGACCGGGATCGGAGGTGACGCGCACGACGATCCGGTCGGACAGGACCCTGGTACCGCCGGTGACCGCCGACCGGTCCCCGCCGGACTCCCGGATCACCGGGGCCGACTCGCCGGTGATCGCCGACTCGTCCACGCTGGCCACGCCCTCGACCACGTCGCCGTCGCCCGGGATCAGCTCGCCGACGTCGCAGACCACGTGGTCGCCGCGGCGCAGGTGCTCAGCGGACACCTCCTCGGCGACCGGGTCGGTACCGGGCCGCCAGTCGACCAGCCGCCGCGCCGTGGTCTGCGTGCGGGTCCGGCGCAGGCTGTCGGCCTGGGCCCGGCCCCGGCTCTCGGCCACCGCCTCGGCCAGGTTGGCGAACACCACGGTCAGCCACAGCCACGCGGTGATCAGGGCCGCGAACCACGACGGGTGCCAGATCGCCAGGCCCGTGGTCAGCGCCGCGCCGACCTCGGTGACGAACATGACGGGGTTGCGGACCTGGATCCTCGGATCCAGTTTGCGCAGCGCCTCCGGCAGCGCGGTGACAAGCTGTTCGGGGCGCAGAGCCCCAGCCCCGACCCGATGAGACCGCCCGATATCAGGCGGTGCGCCGAGAGCCGCAGCCCCGGGTCTGTCAGTGGTCTGGAGGGTCATCAGAACTTCTCCGGATATCGGACGGCCAAGACGAGATAGACGAGCAGGCCGACCCCGACGATCAGCCCCACGACGGTGCCGGCGCTCACCGCGCAGCCCGCCGGAACATGTGTCCGCTCATGTGCTCAGCACAGCACCGCGCGACGGTTCCGGACCCGTCCCCCAACGCGATCCAAGCGTGACCCGGGCAATCGCCAACAGGTCACAAACGCATATCGACGGCCCCGTGACCTGCATCGTGACAGCGTTCACAAGTAACGCTTGCGAGCCGTGCGGATTCGGGCGCCGATGCTCGCGTCGCGGGTCGTGTGTTCCCCGGTCGGCCGTCACCGGCTCCCGGGCGTCGGTGTGCAGCTGGACGTCAAGCAATCTTCAGACGGATCTGCACTCCGAGTTCGGCGAACCCCAAAGCGCGAGCCACCTGCTGCGACGCCGGCACGCGCGCGCGCCACTGCGGCAGCATCCGGGCTGCGACGGCATGCGCGACGGCGCTGGAGGCGGTCACTTTGGCCAGGCCTTGTCCTCGGGCCCTGGGCGCGGTGAGGATGGCCATGTGGGCGGTGGCGCGCAGCCAGGCCACGTAGCCTGCGGCGGCGATGATGTCGCGGCCCTCGCGGATGGCGAACACCGGCGAGGTGAGTTCGCCGATGCTCGCCTCGTGGCGTTCCTCGGGGCTGCACTGGTTTTCCAGAGCCTTGAGGTCGGGGTGGTCGGCGGGAAGCTGTTCGACAGCAGGACCGGATGAGGGGCGGAACGAGTCCGATGCGAGATAAGCCAGGGTCACGGGCCCGAGCATCTCGCCCGCAGGAAGCACCTTGGCGGCCTCCGACGGATCACGGAGCCGTTCCGGCGGGCAGTCGGCGAGTGCCGTGCGGACTGCGTCGGCGGTCGCGTCATCCGGGGCCGTTCCGATTCCGGCGCCGGCCAGCAGCACGAGGCCGACCCATCCCGGCGGGCACATCCGCGACCGAGGGGAGGTCACGATGCTGATTCCGTCGTCCGGGAAGACGACAGGGGATGCGGCGATCTGGGCCCACATTTCCCGTACGCTCGGGAGGATCTGCGAATCCGGCATGGATCGATCTTGGCGAAGCGGCTCCACGGGGGAAAGCGGCGACTCGTGAGCGGTGGGTTTGCGATGCCTTGGCCGACCGCGGGCCGCCGCTGGGACGTCGTCATCCCGGCCGCACGCTGAGCTGCTCGCCGGCCCCGTCCCGGCGCCGGGTTAGGCTGACGCCCATGTCGCGCACCCGTCTGTACCGCAATGGCGTGCTGGAAGCCGAGAACTTCGACCCCGCGCAGATCTCCGAGCACCTGGCCGATCCGTCCTCCGTGGTGTGGTTCGACTTGTGCGAGCCCACCGAAGAAGACCTGGCCGCGGTCAGCGAGGAACTCGGCCTGCACCCGCTGGCGGTGGAGGACGCCGTCCACGAGCACCAGCGGCCCAAACTCGACCGCTACGCCAGCCACCTGTTCCTGACCGCGTACGCCGTCGACCTGGACGAGGTGTCCGGGCAGCTGGTCAAGCACGAGGTCGCCGCGTTCATCACCACCGGCGCCCTGGTCACCGTCCGCAAGACCGAGGGCTTCCGGATCGACAAGGTCGTCGAGCGCTGGGATTCCTCCCCGGACCTGGTCAAGTACGGCGTCGGATTCCTGCTGTACGGGCTGCTGGACTTCGTCGTCGACACGCACTTCGACGCCGTGCAGACCCTCGACACTCAGATCGAGGCGCTGGAGGAGCAGCTGTTCGACGGCGAGCCGAAGGACAGCGAGATGCAGCGGCGCACCTTCGAGCTGCGCAAGTCGCTGGTCACCCTGCGCCGGGTCGTCATGCCGATGCGCGAGGTCGTCAACGCCGTCCTGCGCCGCGACCTGCACATCGTCGACCCCGAGATAGTGCCGTACTTCCAGGACGTCTACGACCACGTCCTGCGCGCCACCGAGTGGACCGAGTCGCTGCGGGACCTGATCACCGCGATCTTCGAGACGCACCTGACGATCCGCTCCAACCGGCTGAACGTCATCATGAAACAGGTCACCAGCTGGGCCGCGATCATCGCGGTGCCGACCGCCGTCACCGGCTTCTACGGCCAGAACGTCCCCTACCCCGGCTTCGGCACGCACACCGGGTTCTGGACCTCCACCGGTGTCACCATCGGACTGTCCGTGATCCTGTTCACCGTGTTCCGCCGCAAGGACTGGATCTGAGGCGCGGCCCGGTCCCGGTGTCCCGCGTCCCGGCGTCAGGCGAGTACGGCCACGGCCGTGGTGACGTCCTCCTCGAGCGCCTCGGGTGACGACCAGCCGGGCGAGCGCCACAACAGCAGGCGTCGGCCTTCGGCCCGCATGCTGAACGGTTCGGCGACCCCGGTGAGCAACGCCGGCGCGTCCGGGGCGAGGACCATGCGGTCGTCGGTGCGGTCCGGCGTGTAGGTCTCGAAGCGCTCGTCGAACGCCGGGGTGCCGGTGCGGATCCGGTGCTGCGGCGGTGCGTCGATGACCCAGGCCGTGGCGAACGCGGGCCCGTCGCGGACCTCGACGCGCTCGACGTCGTGGTCCAGGCTCACGAGCGCCACGCCGTAGCGGTGGGTCTCGCCGTTGTAGTGGCAGGTGTACGAGCCCGTGGACACCGGCATGTCGCGCACTGTGCCGATGAGGTCGTCCTCGAAGTTGTGCGCGGTCCCGTAGTGGAAGGGGGGAGCGTGTTCGGCGGCGATCTCGTGCTCGATGTCGGGCGAGGCGGTGAAGCCCTCGGTCTGGACCAGGTCGCGGGCCAGCGCGTGCGCCTGACGGCGGGCCCGCCAAGGGCCGATGCGCGGGGCCGTGACGATGAGGGTCGCCAGAGCGAGGAACAGGATGATCGGGAGGGCGTATCTCATGTCTCCTCCTGGGAGGATCTCTCCTGCAATAGTACGCGGTATGCCCGGAATCAACGGGTTCGCGCGGCGCTCGAACACTCGACGAGATTACGTGGAATTTCGCGAAATAGACCCGGGCCGATCTCGATCCGGCGCCCTTGAGCGCCCGACCCGGCCGTACAGCAGGCTGACCAGGGAGACGGCGCACCAGACGCCTTCGAGCATCGTGAACCCCCACTGGTGCTGCGCGACCGCGATCTCGCACAGCACCCCCGACCCGGCGGCGTTGAGCACCAGGTAGCCCAGGGACTTCTGGCCTGCCTTCCCGAGCTGGTTCAAGGTGAACGCCGCGAGGATGCACAGCGCCGCGCCGATCTGTATCAGCTCTCCCACGAGGCTTCTCCCACCGAGGGGGCCGTCTGCGGAAAGAAGTTCGGGCACACCAGCGTCGGCTCGTAGCGGCGGTCCCAAACCGGAGTGGCCGATCCGCCGATCGGTGGGACGATGAGCTCCCAGTGCGCCGCGGTGTCCCGGCCGGCAGCCTGCTCGCGCTGTTCGTGCCGGACGAACTGCCGGGTCGCGAAGTGGTGGTCGATCACTGACACACCGGCCTGCTCGAAGGAGTGGATGACGGCCGCGGTCAGCTCGACCAGCGCACGATCCTTCCACAGCGTGCGATCTGTCCTGGTGTCCAGGCCCATCCCCCGGGCCACTTCCGGGAGCATGTCGTAGCGGCCGGTGTCGGACAGGTTGCGAGCCCCGATCTCGGCGGCGGTGTACCAGGCGCTGAACGGCGCCGCGGTGTAGTCGACACCGCCGATGCGCAGGCACTGGTCGCTGATGCTGGGGAAGGCGTGCCACTTCAGGCCCAGGTCGGCGAACCAGTCGAGGGTCGGGTGGGTCAGCGGTATCTCGTGGACGACGTCGGCCGGCAGGTCGAACAGCCTCGGGGGTTCGCCGGGCATCTGGATGACGATCGGCAGGACGTCGAAGCGTCCGGGCTTGCCGCGGTCCCAGCCCATCGCCGTGAACCGCTCGGTGAGGTCGGCGGTCTCCGGGTCGCCGAGCACCGAGCCGTCGGCCTGGCGGTACCCGGCGTACCGGACCAGCTGCGAGTTCCAGATCCGGATGCCCTCGCGACCGGGCTCGCGAGGCGCGAAGACGGTCATCAGCAGGCGCACCCGGCCGCCGTCGAAGGCTTCGCGCAGCTGTTGGACCAGCGCGGCGAAGACCTCCTCGGCGGTGGTCAGATGACGCATGTCGCAGATCGCCAGCGCCTTCCAGTAGAACTTGCCGATACAGCGCGGAGTGTTGCGCCAGGCGATGCGGGCTCCCCAGCGCAGTTCCTCGACCGTGTGCCGGTAGCTGCCGGTGGCCTGGATCTCGGACCGGACCTGGTCGATGCGGTCCGGGGCAAGGCTGATTCCCTCGGAGCGCAGTTGCAGCAGGAAGTCCTCAGCCTCCGTGGTGATGTCGGGCATGGAACCGCGCTGGGGCTTGTGGCCCGCGGCGGGGCAGGACGGCGAAAGAACGTTGTCAGCACTCACGTCAACCTTGCCTTCTTACAGCGAGAGCATTCGGTAACCCGGAAGTTACAAGGAGTTCCGCCCTCGCGGAAGATCGCTCATAGCGATCGCATAGGTCGCATATGACAATCAAAACCCTGCGGGAGTGAGAGTGAGGTCATCTCACGGCAGGGACCAGTACGTGCCGCCCGTTCCGTCGACGTGGACCACGTGCCGACCGACGCGGACGATCTGCGCGCTCGCGCTGAGCCACGCGCCGCCGGCGCAGCCGTCATCCGGCAACGGCCGCCAGACCTCGAAGAACGTACTGCCGTCAGGATTGGTGCCGGTCTCGATGAGGTGGTCTCCGGCCACAGCCAATCGCCCCACGTCCTCCCCCGGCGCGCCGACCTCGTGGCGGAAGCTCACGGCCTCGCCGTCGAAGGCGGTGGTCCCGGCGAAGCCGCGGCTGTCCGCGTAGAACTCGCCGATCTGAAGCCAGACCGCCGGCCCCTCGTCACGCAACGGACCGCCATTGCGGCCTATCCCGAGCCGCGTCCAGGCACCGCGTGCAGGAACGTTCATGTGAGTAAGCCTTATCCACGCATCGTCTTAACACCCTCGCGAACAAGAAAGCACGCGATCACGAGTGCCGCGACCGGGTTGCTCCACCACCACCCCCACCAAGATTGGGCCCCGGCGCCAGCCAGCGCGACGAGCGCCAATGCGGCCCCCGCAGCGCTGAGCACACCATCACCGCGCAGCGCCACGCTTTCCAACTCCCGAGCCAAACGCAACTTGTACACGCCCAACCCGGGCAACACGACCACCGACGCGGCCAGAAGGATCAGCGCGACCGGTTCAGCGCGAGCCGCCGACCCGGCGGCCAACACAGGGATCGCCTGCACCCCCACGTAGGCGGCAGCGGCCACCATCGCCGCTCCCACTGCCTTCGCCGCGACCCGTTCAACGCGAGCCGTGCGCGCAGCACTGCTTGGGTGGCGCAACTCGGTCCGCAGGCGCCAGACCAGCACCGCGGAAGCAGACCCGTCGATCACCGAATCCAGGCCGAAGGCGACCAGCGCCAACGCCCCGCTCGCCAGCCCGGCGACCACCGAAACGGTGCCTGCCAAACCAGCCCAAGCCACGGACAAGGCGCACGCAACCACGGCTCGACCCACCTCGGAGGTTCTCTCGGGTAGCGCAGCAGTCACGGCGGCCCAGCCCAGTGCGAAACGATCAGCGCAGGGAAGCCGGGCCGTGTCCCACACGCCCAGCCCGATCGCAACGCGCGGCAGATCGGCTTCGCTCCCCTGAATTCGTTGATCCAGGCCCGGCGAACGTGCCTCACCGTGCCTCGAGTTCGTCGTCGAGGATGTCGAACAGTTCCTTCGCGGTGGCCTGGTGGAGGTCGCCGGTCCCCGCCGGCCGGTCCGCCGCCGCCCAGACCGCGGCCAGCGAGCGCAGGCGCGCCGCGATCCGGGTGCGTTCGGCCTCGTCCGGTCGTGCCGAGGCCAGGGCGGACTCCAGCGCGGCGAGGTGTTCGTCCACGGACCTCGGTGCCGACTGCGCCAGGAGCTCGGCTCGCAGGTGGTCGGTCAGGGCTCTGGCCGAGGGGTGGTCGAAGATCAGCGTCGCGGGCAGGGGGTGGCCGGTCGTGGCGCTGAGCCGGTTGCGGAGCTCGATCGCGGTCAGCGAGTCGAATCCGAGGTCCAGGAAGCCCTGGTCGGGGTCGATCGCCTCGGCCCGCTCGTGGCCGAGCACGAACGCCGCGGTGCTGCGGACCAGTTCCAGGATGGCTCCGTCCAGTTCCTTTCCGGACAGCCGGGTCAGACGGGACCACGCCGTATCCGGACCGCCTCCGCCGCTGCCGACAGTGCCGTCGTCAGCCTCGGCACGCCGCCCCGGGGCCCGGACGAGCCCGCGCAGCATCGCCGGGATCCCTTCCGGACCGGGTCGCACGGCTGAGGTATCCAGGTGCATCGGCACCGTCATCGGCCGGCCGCTCAGGAGAGCGCGGTCGAACAGTGCCAGCCCCTCCTCGACGGACAAGCCGAGCACGCCGGAACGCGCCATCCGGATGACGTCGGTCTTCGACAGCAGGGCCGCCATCCCGCCGGACGACCACATGCCCCACGCCAAGGACAGGGCTGGAAGACCCCGGGCGCTGCGATAGTGCGCGAGGGCGTCCACGAACACGCTCGCCGCCGCCCAGTTGGCCTGGCCCGGAGCGCCGAGCGTGCCGCCGCCGGAGCCGAACAGCACGAACGCCGTGAGGTCGTAGTCGACAGTGAGCTCGTGCAGGTGCCACGCCACATCGGCCTTGGGCCGCAGCACGTCGTCCATGCGCTGCGGAGTCAGGGCCGTCAGGACGCCGTCGTCCACCACGCCCGCGGTGTGCACGACGCCGCGCAGTGGCGCGGCCGCCGGCACCGAGGCCAGCAACCGCTTCAGCGACTCACGATCGGTCATGTCGCAGGCGGCCACCGTGACGTGCGCGCCGAGTTCGGTCAGTTCCGCGTGCAGGGCGGCCGCGCCGGGGGCTGCGATCCCCCGGCGTCCGGCCAGCAGCAGGTGCCGCACGCCGTGCTCGGTCACCAAGTGCCGGGCGATGTGCCCGCCGAGTACGCCGGTGCCGCCGGTGACCAGGACCGTGCCGGCGTCGTCGAACCGGACCGGCGGCACCGCTTCGGCTTCCGAGGCCTCGCCCCGCGCCAACCGGGGAACAAGGATCCCGCCCTCGCGCACGGCCAGGCCCGGCTCCCCGGCGCGCACGGCGGCGAGCACCGCGGCCACGGGGACGTTCGCACCGTCGATGTCGAGCAGGGCCAGCCGCCCGGGATATTCGAGCTCTGCCGTACGGATGACGCCCCAGACCGGGGACTGGACGAGGTCGGCGATCCCCTCCCCCGGGACTGTCGCGATAGCTCCCTTAGTGACGAACACGAGCCGCGAGGAGGCGAAGCGCTCGGCGGTCACCCAGGACTGTGCCAGTGCCAGTGCCCGATTCGCTGCGGCGCGGGCGGTCGAGGCGACGTCAGGAGGCTGTGCCGGTGAAGTGACGCAGGGGACGAAAACGAACTCCGGCGCCGGTCCGGCTTCGGCGGCCGCGGTCAGCGACGGCCAGTCCGCATGCCGCCGCACGACACCGTTGACCGACTCGATCGCCGCGGCCAGCCCGAGGCCGTCCGTACCCAGGACCGCGCATCCCGGTACCGCCGGAAGCGGGTCGCTCCCGGTCCACGGACTCCAGTCGACGTGAAACAGGTGGTCCTGGTTCGAGGTGGGCTCCAGGCTCTGCGGGCCGACGGACATCCCGACATCGGTCCAGTACCGCTGCCGCTGGAACGCATACGTGGGCAGTCCGACTCGACGCGCACCGCTGCCCGCGTAGAACTCCGACCACCGCACCTCGGCTCCATGGGCGTGCGCGAGCGCGACGGCAGTGGTCACCTGCCCGGCCTCCGCACGATCCCGGCGCAGCACCGGAACGAAGGCGGCGCCATGGGCATCGGCCGCGTCGGCCAGGCAGTCCCGCGCCAACGCGGAGAGCGACCCGTCCGGACCGAGCTCGATGAATCGAGCGACGCCCTCGGCTTCCAGGCTCCGGATGCCCTCGCTGAACCGGACGGTCTCGCGCACGTGCCGGACCCAGTAGTCGGGAGTGCACAGCTCGTCGGCTCCGGCCAGCCTCCCCGTCACATTCGACACGACGGGGGTGTCCGGCGCCGAGTAGGTCAGCTTCTCGGCCACGGCGCGGAAATCGGCGAGCATCGGGTCCATCGAAGGTGAGTGAAAGGCGTGGGAGACCCGCAGTGGCCTGACCCGGTGCCCCTGCTGGACGAGTCGGGCCGTGACGACCTCGACCGCGTCCCGTTCGCCCGAGACGACCACCGACCGCGGGCCGTTCACCGCCGCCACGGCCACATCCGGCGGCAGCACGGCCCGGACCTCGTCCTCGGCGGCGGCGACCGCGCACATCACCCCGCCGGCCGGCAGCGCCTGCATCAGCCGGCCCCGGGCCGCGACGAGCGTGCAGGCGTCGGCAAGCGACCAGACGCCCGCGAGGTGCGCGGCGGCGAGTTCGCCGATCGAGTGCCCCGCGAGGAAGTCCGGCCTCATCCCCCACGATTCCAGCAGCCGGAACAAAGCCACCTGGATGGCGAACAATGCCGGCTGCGTGAAGCCCGTCGCATCGAGCGCGTCCGCATCGGTGTCGATCACTTCCCGGAGCGGGCGGTCCAGATGCCGGTCCAGTTCGGCGCACACCTCGGCGTATGCCCGCGCGAACACGGGATACGTCCCGGCCAGTTCAGCGCCCATACGCGGGTGCTGCGATCCCTGGCCGGAGAACAAGAACGCGGTCAGCCCGGCCGGGCGGGCGACGCCCCGAACCACTGCCGGGGACTCCACGCCCTCGCCGACAGCGCGAAGCCCTGCACGCAATTCGTTCCCATCCGCCCCCAGGATCACCGCGCGATGCGCAAAGGCGGACCGCGTGGTCGCCAGGGAGAAGCCGACATCGACCGGCGCCGGCTCCTGCTCGTCGTCCAGGAACGACGCAAGCCGCGCCGCCTGCGCCCGGAGCGCTTCAGGGCTGTGCCCGGACAACAGCCACGGCACGGTTCCGCCGGGCAGCCCCGTGCGCTCCGCCACCATCGCTTCGGAAGCCGGTGTAGCCACGGCAGCCGATGTGTGTTCGAGGATCACGTGGGCGTTGGTGCCGCTGATCCCGAACGACGACACTCCAGCGCGGCGCGGCTGCCCGGTCTCCGGCCACACGACCGGCTCGGTGAGCAGTCGGACCGCCCCGGCCGACCAGCCCACTTCCGGCGAGGGCTCGTCCACGTGCAACGTCCTGGGCAGCACACCGTGCCGCATCGCGAGGACCGTTTTGATCACCCCGCCGACACCAGCTGCGGCCTGAGCGTGCCCGATGTTCGACTTCAGCGAGCCCAGCCAGAGCGGACGTTCGCGCTCCCGGCCGTAGGCGGCGAGCAGCGCCTGGGCCTCGATCGGGTCGCCGAGCCGGGTGCCGGTGCCGTGCCCTTCCACCGCGTCCACGTCCGCCGGCCGCAACCCCGCGCTCCGCAGAGCCTGCTCGATCACCCGCTGCTGCGACGGACCGTTCGGCACGGTCAGGCCGCTGCTGGCGCCGTCGGAGTTGACCGCCGAGCCCCGCACCACGGCCAGCACCTCGTGGCCGTTGCGGCGCGCGTCGGAGAGCCGCTCCAGCAGCAAGACGCCGGCGCCTTCGGAACAGCCGACGCCGTCGGCCGCGGCCGCGAACGCCTTGCAGCGGCCGTCCGGGGCCAGACCACGCTGCTCGCTGAAGTACACGAACATGTCAGGTGCGGCCATCACCGTCACGCCGCCTGCCAACGCCAGAGAGCACTCGTCCCGGCGCAGCGCCTGCATCGCCAGATGGAGCGCTACCAGGGACGACGAGCACGCAGTGTCCACGCTCACCGCGGGGCCCTCCAGCCCCAGGGTGTAGGCGATCCGTCCGGACACCAGGCTGCCGTCGCTGGTCCCGGCGCCGTAGTCGTGGTACATGACGCCCGCGAACACCCCGGTGCGACTGCCCCGCAGTGAAGCGGGAACGATTCCGGCCCGCTCCACCGCCTCCCACGAGGTCTCCAACAGCAGCCGCTGTTGGGGATCCATGGCAAGGGCCTCTCGCGGAGAGATCCCGAAGAACGCCGGGTCGAAGTCCGCCATCCTGTCGACGAATCCGCCGTGCCGGGAGTAGCTGGTACCTGGTGTACCCGCCTTCGGCTCGTACAGCGAGGCGAGATCCCAGCCTCGGTCGTCCGGGAACAGCGAGATGGCGTCGCCACCGTCACAGACCAGTCGCCACAGGTCCTCCGGCGACGCCACGCCGCCCGGATAGCGGCACGCCATCGCCACGATCGCGATGGGCTCGGTGAACCGATCGTTCTCCCCGCGCAGCCGTTCGTTCTCCAGCAGGCTCCGGCGGAGAGCCTCGACGACCTTGTCCGCGGCAGGGGTCTCACTCATGCTGACCTGTTTCGGAGGGCACATCTGATCGTCGGCCGAGGGCGGACACCGGGACAACCCCTATCGCGGCTGACGGTTCAAGGCGCGATAGGGGCTCTGGAGTGCGGATAGGGGTTGGGAGCGGTACCGGGCGTGCCTAGAGTTCGAAACTGATCTATGGGTTCGGCGAAGGCCGCCCGGCAGATGGTGCCTGGCATTCGATCGAGGTGGCTGTGGCGAACGACGCTGTGTCGGACATCGCTGTATCGAACGACGCTGTATCGAACGACGAAGTGAAGCTTCTGACCTACCTCCGTCGCGCGACGACCGATCTGCGCGAGACGCGGCAGCGGCTGCGCGAGGCCGAGGAGCGGGATCGGGAGCCGATCGCCATCGTCGGCATGGGCTGCCGTTACCCCGGCGGGGTCGACTGCCCGGAGGCGTTGTGGCAGCTGGTGGCCGAGGGCCGCGACGCCACCTCCGAGTTCCCCGCGGACCGGGGGTGGGACCTGGACGCGCTCTATCACCCCGATCCGAGCCGCAGGGGGACGAGCTACACCCGCCGCGGCGGGTTCCTGCTGAACGCTGCCGACTTCGACGCGGCCTTCTTCGGGATCAGCCCCAACGAGGCGATGGCCACGGACTCCCAGCAGCGTCTGATGCTGGAGACCTGCTGGGAGGCCGTGGAGACGGCCGGCATAGATCCAGGCTCGCTGCGCGGCAGCCGCACGGGCGTGTTCGCGGGCGTGGTCTACAACGACTACGAGCTGACCGCCCCCGAGGATCCGGGCGAGCTCGAGGGCTACCTGATCAACGGCAGCTCCCCCAACATCCTGAGCGGGCGGGTGGCCTACGCGCTCGGCCTGCAGGGCCCGGCGATCAGCGTCGACACCGCGTGCTCCTCCTCAATGGTGGCACTGCATCTGGCGGTGCGTTCACTGCGCGGCGGCGAGTGCTCGCTGGCGCTGGCCGGCGGCGTGACCGTCATGTCCACCCCGCAGATCTTCGTCGAGTTCAGCCGGCACCAGGGGCTCTCGCGCGACGGGCGGTGCAAGGCGTTCTCCGACGACGCGGACGGCACCGGCTGGGGTGAGGGCGTCGGGGTCCTGGTCCTGGAGCGGCTCTCCGACGCGCAGCGCAACGGCCACCGGGTGCTGGCCCTCGTCCGGGGCACGGCGGTCAACTCCGACGGCGCGAGCAGCGGCCTGACCGCACCCAGCGGTCCCGCACAGCAGCGGGTGATCCGCGAGGCGCTGGGCGCCGCCGGACTCACCGCCGACGACGTGGACGCGGTGGAGGCACACGGGACCGGCACCCGTCTGGGAGACCCGATCGAGGCTCAGGCGCTGCTGGCCGTCTACGGCCGCGGCCGAGCCGCGGACCGGCCCCTGTTCCTCGGCTCGCTGAAGTCGAACATCGGGCACGCGCAGGCCGCGGCGGGCGTCGGCGGGGTGATCAAGATGGTGCAGGCGATGCGGCACGGACTGCTGCCCCGCACCCTGTATGCCGAGACTCCGTCCACCGCCGTGGACTGGTCGGCAGGACGGGTCCAACTGCTCACGGAGGCGGTGGACTGGCCGCGCTCGGCACGACCGCGGCGGGCGGGGGTCTCGAGCTTCGGCGTCAGCGGAACGAACACGCACGTCGTGCTGGAGGAGGCTCCGGCTTCCACGTCCGCCGACGACGCGCCCGAACCGCGCCGACCGGGCCGACCGGGCCGACTTCGTTTCCCGCTGCCCGTCATCGTGTCGGCGGCGTCCGAAGCGGCGCTGCGCGACCAGGCCACCCGGCTGCGGGCCCGGCTCGATCAGGCCCCTGACACTTCCGACCACCCTGACACCGGCCTGCTGGACGTTGCTTTTTCGCTGGCGACCTCGCGGGCGGCGCTCGCGTACCAGGCCATTGTGATAGGTGAGGACCGGAACGGGATCCACGCCGGGCTGGACGCGCTGTCGAGCGGTGACGATAGTGGCACGGCCGTGGTCCGAGGCACAGTCCGGCCGGGTCTGACGGCGTTCCTCTTTCCCGGCCAAGGGTCCCAGTATCCGGGCATGGGCCGTGACCTGGCCGAAGCGTTCCCCGCGTTCGCTGCGACGCTGGACACGGTCTGCGAGGCTTTCGGCCCGCACCTGGACCTCCCGCTTCGGGAAATCCTGGCCGCCGAGGACGGCTCGGAGCGTTCAGACCTGCTGGACCGGACCGAGTACACCCAGCCCGCGCTGTTCGCGGTGGAGGTGGCGTTGGCCCGGCTGCTGGAAAGCTGGGGCCTGGAGCCGGACCACCTCAGCGGCCACTCCATCGGCGAGATCGCGGCCGCGCAGGTGGCCGAGGTGTGGCCGCTGGAGGACGCCGCCGCGCTGGTCGCCGCTCGCGGACGGCTGATGCAGTCCGTGGTCGCGGACGGGGCGATGGCGGCGTTGCAGGCGAGCGAGTCCGAAGTCAGCACTCTGCTGGACGACCGGGCGACAGGCCGGGTGGCGATCGCGGCGGTCAACGGGCCGTCCTCGGTGGTCGTCTCCGGCGACCGCGCGGAGGTGCTGGAGATCGCCGAGCTTTTGGCGTCACGGGGCCGACGCGTGCGACGGCTGCGGGTCGGCCACGCCTTCCACTCGCCGCACATGGACGCCATCGCCGGGGAGTTCCGCGAGGCGGCGACGAAACTGCGAGCCTCGGCACCCCGGATTCCGGTGGTGTCCACCCTGACGGGACGTCCGCTGTCCGCTGCCGAGCTGGCCGATCCCGACTACTGGGTTCGTCAGGCACGGGAAGCTGTGCGCTTCCACGACAGCATGCTGTATCTGGCCGGTAAGGGAGTCGGCCGCTGGGTCGAGGTGGGGCCAGGTGGTGCGCTCACCGGCATGGTGCACGAGAGCCTCGGAGACGGCAGTTCGCGTCCACTGGCGGTGGACCTGATGCGCAAGGACCGTTCCGAGGCCCGAACGGTGGTCACCGGCCTGGCCCGGTTGCACGTGTCGGGTCTGCGCACGAACTGGTCGGCGTTCTACGCGGGCTCCGGCGCCGAACGGGTATACGACCTGCCGACCTACGCGTTCCAGCGCAGCAGGTTCTGGATGGGCACCGATCGGCGCCGGGGTGGCGGGGCCGAGGCTGGGATCGGAGCCGAGGGGTTCTGGCGGGCCGTCGAGCAGGAGGACACGGCCGGGCTGGCCGAACTGCTGCGGATGGACCGGTCACAGGGGCCTGCGTTGCTTGATGCCGTGCTTCCGGCGCTGTCCCGCTGGCACCGAGAGCAGCAGGCGAACGCGGTGCTCGACGGCCAGCGGTTCCACGTGGCGTGGGAGAAGGTGCCGACCGGTGCCGGCGACGCGCAAGTGCTCGGCCCGGGCTGGTGTGTGCTCGTGCCGGATTCCGTGGTCGGATCCGCGGACGGTCTCATCGCCGGGTTGACCAGTGGCGGCGCCCGGTTGGTGCGGGTCCCAGGGGATGTCTGCGATCCGGTCCGGCTCAGGCAGCAGCTCCGCGAGGGAAACAGCGAGCTGCCATACGCTGTGCTCTCTCTCCTGGCACTGGACGAACGTCCCGCCTCCGACCAGCCCTGGCTCTCAGCGGGCTTCAAGGCGACGTGCACATTGGTGGAAGCGCTGCGCGGCACTACGACCCGCGTCTGGTGCGCGACCATCAGCGACGCACTCTCGCAGGCCACGCTGGGGGGATTGGGCGCCGTACTGGCATCTGAGCAACCCGATCTGTGGGCCGGGTTGGTCGACCTGTCCCCCGAAGCCGACGCCGCGCAGTTGGCCGGGTTGGGCCGGCTCTTGGACGAAGGCACCGCGGAGAACGAGTTGGCGCTGCGGCCCACAGGGCTGTTCGCCCGGCGGCTGCACCGGGCACCGCTGGACTCCGGCGGCCCGCCGGATCGCGCTTGGACCCCGCGCGGGACCGTGCTCGTCACCGGCGGAACCGGAACGGTCGGCGGCCACGTGGCACGGTGGCTGGCCCGGAAAGGCGCCGCGCACATCGTGCTGGCCGGCCGGAGCGGTGACCTGGCGCCCGCTGCCGCGGCTCTGAAGGAGGAGATCACCGCGTCGGGCGCCGAGGTCACCTTTGCCCGGGTCGATGTGACAGACCGCGCGATGCTGAGTGAACTGCTGCGTACTCTGCCGTCGCAGCATCCGCTGACCGCCGTGGTCCACGCGGCGGGGTCACGCGCCGCCGCCAACGACGACGGCTCGGCGATGCGCGGTGCGGTGGTGCTGGACTCGCTCTTGGCGGACCGGGACCTTGACGCGTTCGTGCTCGTCACGGCGGCATCGGCGGTGTGGGGAGGTCCGGGTCGCGCGGCTGAGGCTGTCAGTGGTGCGTTTCTGTCCGCGGTGGCACGGCAGCGGCGGGAACGCGGCCTTCGGGCCTCGACGGTGGCCTGGGGCACTTGGGCGGCCGATGGCGTGCGAGCCGAACCTGACGGAGCGGGTCTGTATCGAGTCGCCTGGGTGCCGACATCGTCGGCCGCCTCCACCGCGTCTCCCGTCGGTCATTGCGCTGTGCTGGGTTCGGGAAGCGGGGTCGCCGATGTCCTGCGCACCGTTGGCATCCCGGTTCAGGAAGTCGTAGATCTCGCTTCGCTGCCGACGGTGCCGGACCTCCTGATACTGCCAGCGCCGATGGCAGGCTACGGACTCGACACGGTGGCGCGCACGCGTAGGTCGGTCGGCGCGCTCCTCGGCGTGCTGCGGCAGTGGCTGGACGACGAGCGGTTCGCCATGTCCAGGCTGGTCGTCGCCTTCCCCTATGACGGCGCCACCGGAGCGGCATCGGATGACGCGGTGGTCACCGGCGCCATGCGCGGCCTGCTGCGCTCGGCGCAGTCGGAGCACCCGGGCCGGATCACGCTGCTGGACTGGGAACAGGACACCACCGCTGCTCAGTGGCAGGCCGCGCTGGCCGACACGGAACCGGAGATCGCGGTACGGCGCGGCGCAGTATCCGTGCCCCGCCTGATACGCGCCGCGGCTGGTAGCGTCGGGAAGTTCTCATTCGCGGCGGGCGGCACGGTGTTGGTGACCGGCGGCACCGGCGGCCTGGGCGCGTTGACAGCGCGTCATCTCGTGCGGCGGCACGGCGTACGGCAGCTGCTGCTGGCCTCACGTCAAGGCCCTGATGCCGCCGGTGCCCGGGAGCTGAGAGCGGAGCTTGCCGCTCTCGGGGCGAACGCCGAGATCGTGGCCTGCGACGTGTCCGACCGTGCCCAGGTGGCCGCCGTGGTGGCGGCCGTCCCCGCCGAGCACCCGCTCATCGGCGTGGTGCACACGGCCGGCATACTGGACGACGCCACGTTCACGTCCTTGGATCCCGCACGGGTGGAGACAGCGTTGGCGCCGAAGGCGTACGCCGCGTGGCATCTGCATGAGCTCACCCGGGACCTATCGCTGTCGGCGTTCGTCATGTTCTCTTCTATGGCTGGCACGCTGGGCAATCCCGGACAGGCCAACTACGCGGCGGCCAACGCGTTCCTGGACGGCCTGGCCCGGTACCGGCAAGCCCACGGCCTCCCGGCGACCTCGCTCGCCTGGGGGGTGTGGGACGTCGACGGCGGCCTGAGCGGAAGGCTTTCAGTGGCCGACATCCAGCGGCTGAGTGCTTCCGGCCTGGTGCCGATGCCCGCCGACGACAACCTGGCGCTGCTGGACCTGGCGTTGACCGATTCCAGCTCCGCGGTCCTGCTGCCGCTGCGCCCGAACGCTGCGGCGCTATCAGCCCTCGGCGCCGATCTGTCCCCGGTCATGTCCGGCTTGCTGTCCGCGACGGCGATCGACAGACCTCTGGTTCCCGCGATCGCGGTCGAGGCGCTGGCCGCCGCAGCTGTGGCGGATGACCGGACTCAGCTGGTGGTCGGCGATCTCAACCCGGCCGCGCTCGCGGCGCGAAGCGCTTTCGGCGCGGGCCCGCTCTTCGCCGCGATCGTCGCCGAACATCACCGCTCGGCCGCGGGCGCCGCGGGATCTCCCGAGGGCCGATCCGCCGAGCCCTCGCTGCGGGAGCGCTTGGCGTCGCTGTCCGGGGACGGCGCGCGCGAGGGAGAACTGCTCAACGTCGTGCGCGGATGGACGGCCAAGGTACTCGGCCATGGGGACTCCGCGGCCGTGGATCCCGACCGCGCCTTCCACGACCTGGGATTCGACTCGCTCGCCGCGATCCAGTTCCGGAATCTGATCTCGGCGGAGACCGGGACAGCCTTTCCCGCATCCATCGTCTTCGACTACGCGACCCCGGCGGCCCTCGCCTCGCACGTGCTGGAGCGGCTGTTCCCGGAGTCGGCAGCGGCAGCGGCGGCGACCGGGGCCGGAGCCGTGCTGGCCGAGGTGGAGCGGCTGGAGGCGCTGGTGGCCGGCCTGCCGTCCGAGACGTTGACCGGTATCGCCGCGGATCCCGCCCGGGTGGCGAGTCGGCTCTCGGCGCTCGCCTCCCGCCTGACGGCGGCCATGAGCGCCGCCCAGCCCACGGCCGCGAACGCCGCGAACCCGTCAGCGGGGCTCGAGGAAGCGGACGCCGACGCGGTCTTCGCGTTCGTCGACAGGCAACTCGGCCGGTCCTGATCCGGAACGGCGTCGATCGGAAATCAGCGAGATGGCGGAAGTGGACAACGAAGCGAAGCTCCTCGACTACCTGAAGCGGGTCAGCACCGAGCTGGACCAGACCCGCGACCGGCTCCGGCAGGCCGAGCAGCGGGCCCGTGAGCCGATCGCCATCATCGGTATGGCCTGCCGGTTCCCCGGCAGGGTCGACAGTCCCGAAGACCTGTGGCGACTCGTCGATCAGGGCACGGATGCGGTGTCGAGTTTCCCCACCGACCGCGGGTGGGATCTGGACGCGCTGTACGACCCGGACCCCGACCACGCGGGGACCAGCTATGTCCGGACCGGCGGATTCATCGACGCCGCCGCGTTCGACGCCGGCTTCTTCGACATCTCACCCCGTGAGGCGACGGCGATCGACCCGCAGCAGCGGCTGCTGTTGGAGACCGCGTGGGAGGCGATCGAGCGCGCCGGTATCCGACCGGAGACGTTGCGAGGCGGCCGTACCGGCGTGTACGTCGGGACGAGCGGTCAGGACTACTGGGACGAGGTGGTCGCCGACGTCCCGGCCGAGTATGAGGGATATCTGGGCTTGAGTACGGCCGCTTCGGTGCTGGCCGGCCGGATCGCGTACACCCTCGGGCTGGAAGGCCCGGCGGTCACGGTGGACACGGCGTGTTCGTCGTCGTTGGTCGCGCTGCACCTGGCCGGGCAGGCCCTGCGCCAGGACGAGTGCGCCCTGGCCCTGGCCGCCGGGGTGAGCGTGCTGGCCACACCGGGGGCGTTCGTCGCCTTCAGCCGGCAGCGCGGCCTGTCCTCCGACGGTCGCTGCCACGCGTTCTCCGACGACGCCGACGGCACCGGCTGGGCCGAAGGAGTCGGAGTCCTCGTCCTGGAACGGCTCTCCGATGCGCAGCGGAACGGTCATCCGGTCCTGGCCGTCATCCGCGGCAGCGCGGTGAACCAGGATGGTGCCAGCAACGGGCTGACCGCACCGAACGGGCCGTCGCAGCAGCGCGTCATCCGACAGGCACTCACCAACGCCGGGCTCACAGCAGCCGACATCGACGCGGTCGAAGCCCACGGGACCGGTACCGCGCTGGGTGACCCCATCGAAGCCCAAGCCTTGATCAACACCTATGGACAGGGCAGGCCGGACGGCCGGCCGCTGTGGCTGGGCACTCTGAAATCCAACATCGGTCACACGCAGGCCGCCGCGGGCATCGCCGGCATCATGAAGATGACCGTGTCCATGCAGCACGGTGTGCTCCCCCGCACCCTCCACGTCACCCGGCCGACGACCAAGATCGACTGGACCGACGGCCACGTCAGGCTGCTGACCGAAGCCCAGCCTTGGCCGGTCGGCGACCGGCCCCGCCGGGCGGGTGTCTCCGCTTTCGGTGTCAGCGGCACGAATGCCCACGTCATCCTCGAGGATCCGCCTGCTCCTCAACCTCAGCTGCGACCGACGCCAGTCCCGACACCGTTCGAGCCCTCTGCGGTGCCGTGGTTGTTGTCGGCCAAGACCGCTGAGGGTTTGCGGGAGCAGGCGGCACGGTTCGCCTCGCACGTCAGCGCCCGCCCGGGATCGACGCCCGCGGACGTCGCCTGGGCTCTGGCCACCACTCGCACCCACTTCACTCATCGCGCCGTGGTGATCGGCCAGGACCGCGAAAGCCTGCTCGACGCCACCACCGCCTTCGCGCAGGGGACGCCCGCACCATCGGCGGTCGCCGGCGTCGCCCGCGCCGGCGGGAAGACCGTGTTCGTCTTCCCCGGTCAGGGTTCGCAGTGGGTTGGTATGGGACTGGATCTGCTCCAGTCCTCCCCGGTGTTCGCTGCTCGCATCGCCGCGTGCGATCAGGCTCTACGTCAGTACACCGACTGGTCCCTGCTCGATGTGCTCCAAGGCACCACCGACGCAGCGCCACTGGAACGCGTCGATGTGCTGCAACCGACCTTGTTCGCGGTCATGGTCGCCCTCGCTGACCTCTGGCAGGCCTGCGGCATCCGCCCCGACGCCGTCATCGGACACTCCCAAGGCGAGATCGCCGCCGCACACGTCGCCGGAGCACTCAGCCTCGATGACGCCACACGAGTCGTGGCCCTACGGGCTCAAGCACTCCAACAACTGTCCGGCCACGGCGGCATGGCATCCATCTCCCTGTCCGCCGACGCCACACGCGAACTCATCGCTGCCTGGAGCAATGATCTCTCCATCGCCGCGTTGAACGGCCCGGCCACCACCATCGTCTCCGGCGAAACCGAAACGCTCGACCAGGTACTCGTGCACTGCGAAACCACCGGCGTCCACGCCCGACGAATCAACGTCGACTACGCCTCACACTCGTCGCACGTCGAGACCATCCAAGAACAGATACTCAAGACGCTCACACCGATCACTCCACGCAATACCGAGATCCCCTGGTACTCCACCCTGCACAGCGCATGGATGACCGGCACCGAAGCCGACGCCACCTACTGGTACGACAACCTCCGCCACCCCGTCGCCTTCCACCCCGCCATACGCACCCTGATAGACACCAACCACCGCTACTTCATCGAGGTCAGCCCACACCCCGTCCTGACCACGTCCATCACCGACGCCGACGCCGCAGCCGTCGAAACCCTCCGCCGCGACCACGGCGACACCACCCAACTCACCACCGCACTCGCGCAGCTCCACATCCACGGCAGACCACTGGACTGGCAACCACTCCTCACGCCCGGACGATCCGCCGACCTCCCCACCTACGCTTTCCAACACCAGAACTACTGGCTCAAGTCTTCTCGCAACGCTCACAGCCTCTCGGCATCAGGGCTCGATCACAGCAGCCACCCGCTTCTGTCGGCGGCGCTGCCGCTGGCCGACTCCACCGGACTGGTCCTCACCGGCCGGCTGTCCACCGAGTCCGCCCCGTGGACCGTGGATCACGTCGTGGGCGGCGCCGTGCTGTTTCCCGGCGCGGGCTTCGCCGAACTCGCCCTCCACGCCGCCGCCCTCACCGGCGATGAGCACACCGTGGAGGAATTGACACTGCTGGCACCACTTGCGCTGCCCGCCCACGGCGGGACTCGGCTGCAGGTCCTGGTCGGCGCCGCTGCCGACGCCGCCCAACGCTCTATCAGCATTCACACGCGCGCCGAGACAGCCGACGCGGAGTGGGAGTGCCACGCCACCGGCTTCCTCGTTCCAGCGACCGAGACGGCTGTTCCCGACGAGCTCAGCACCTGGCCGCCCGTCGGCGCCAAAGCTCTTGACGTGACAGGGCTCTACGACCGACTCGCCGTCCGCGGATACGCCTACGGCGCCGCGTTCCAGGCGCTGCACGCCGCCTGGCGACACGGACAGAGCATCTACGCCGAGATCACGCTCGACGACCAAGCGGCTGATGAGGCCCGCGCCTTCACCATCCACCCCGCGCTCCTGGATGCGGCCCTTCACTCCGTCGCCCTCGACACCGAGACCGCGCACGACGACCCCGCCGGCACGATCCGGCTCCCCTTCGCCTGGAACGGCCTGCGTCTGCACACATCCGGTGCCACGGCTCTGCGCGTCCGCATGACCCCGACCGGCCCCGACGCGGTCACCCTCGAACTCGCCGATCTGGCGACCGGCGAACCGGTCGCCTCGATCGCCTCCCTGGTCACTCGGCCGACCGCCGCCACCACGGGTCCCTTCCGCTTCGACTGGTCCCCCGCGCCGATCGGCAAAGTGGGCGCGCTCGACACCGCCTCCGAGTGGTACGACGACCTGGACACGCTGCGCACCGCCACCGACCACGGCACCCCGGTTCCCACATGGGTGATCGTGCCTACGCACCCCGCGTTAGACGAGGTTCTGGCCACAGCCCAGGCCTGGATCGCAGACCCCCGCTTTGCCGCCTCCCGGCTCGTCCTCGTCACGGAGAACGCCGTCGGACCGCAGAGCGGTTCGTCGACGGACCAGGCGTCCGAACTCGCCGGGGCAGCGGTCTGGGGACTGATCCGCGCGGCCCAGTCCGAGCACCCCGACCGGTTCGTCCTGCTCGATGTCGACGACCGGCAGTCCCTCCCGCTCGCCGACGTCCTCGCCGCAGCAGCCAACGACGAGCCGCAACTCGCCGTGCGCAACGGAATCGTCCTCGCGCCCCGTCTCGTCCCGGTCGATCCGGACCCGGTCTCCACGCCGCCGGCCTGGAATCCTGACGGCACCGTGCTGATCACCGGCGGGACCGGCACCCTCGGCCGCATCGTCGCCCGGCACCTCGTGGACCACCACGGCATCCGCCACCTGCTCCTGGTCAGCCGCAGCGGCCCGCAGGCGGCCGACATCGACACCTTCGCCACAGAGATGGCAGGGGCAGGCGCCCACGTGACCATCGAAGCCTGCGACGTCGCCGACAAGGAAGCACTGGCCCGATTGCTCGGTACTGTGCCCCAAGAGCACCCGCTCACCGGCGTGATCCACGCCGCCGGAGTCCTCGACGACGGCGTCCTGACCGCCCTCACCCCAGAACGACTCCGCACCGTCTTCCGCCCCAAAGCCGACGCAGCCCGGAACCTCCATGCGCTCACACAGCACATGGACCTCACCGCATTCGTCCTGTTCTCCTCCGCTGCCGGCACCCTCGGCAACCCAGGCCAAGCCAACTACGCCGCCGCCAACGCCTACCTCGACGGCCTCGCCCGCCACCGACACACCCTCGGCCTGCCAGCCCTGTCCACCGCGTGGGGTTTGTGGGAACAAACCAGCACCATGACCGCCCACCTCACGGACACCCTCCAGGCCAGGACGACCACAAACGCGCTTCCCGCACTGACGACCGAGCGTGCCCTTAGCCTGCTCGACACCGCGCTCGCGAGCACCGAGCCCACCCTCACCCTCGTCGACCGGGTCCCCGTCAGCCCGCGCCGCACCGCGCGCTCCGGTCGGGCCGTGCCTGCCGGGACCAGCATCGTCACCCGCCTGACCGGTCAGACCACGGCCAGGCAGCACCAGCTCCTGCTCGACCTCGTCCGCACCCAAGCAGCCACCGTCCTCGGCCACACCACCACCGAACACCTCCCACCCGACCGCCCCTTCAAAGACCTCGGCTTCGACTCCCTCACCGCCGTCGACCTCCGCAACAGACTCACCACCGCCACCGGACTACGACTCCCCGCGACACTCGTCTTCGACTATCCGAAACCGCGATCGCTCGCCGACCATCTCGCCGAGCTGCTGCGGGGTGACGAGCCTGCCCCCGCAAGCGATGTCCCCGAGGAATCCGACCCCGACCGCTGGGGCCACATCGACGCCCTGGACGCCGAAAGCCTGATCAACCTGGCGTTGCACGGCGACACCGGCACCGGTACCAGCGCCGGTTTCGACGACGCCAGACGAGAGATGTGAGGCCTGCTCCCATGGCACCCTCCGACGACAACGCCACCAACGCCACCAACGCCCGACTGCTCGATGCGCTGCGCACCTCGGTGAAAGAGGCCGAGCGGCTGCGGGAGCGCAACGACCGGCTGACGGCGGCCCAGCGGGAACCGATCGCGATCATCGGCATGGCATGCCGACTGCCCGGTGGCGTGGACTCGCCGGAGGACCTGTGGCGACTGGTCGACGAAGCGGGCGATGCGATCGTCGCATTCCCCACCGACCGGGGCTGGGACATCGACGCCTTGTACGACCCGTCGGGCGAGCGGCCCGGTTCGACCTACGCGCGCCACGGCGGCTTCCTGCACGACGCGGCCGGGTTCGATCCGACGTTCTTCCATCTGACGCCCCGCGAGGCGGCCTCGATCGATCCGCAGCAACGGCTGCTGCTGGAGGTCTCCTGGGAGGCCATGGAGAACGCCGGAATCGACGCCACCTCACTGAGCGGGTCCAAGACCGGGGTGTTCACCGGGCTGATGCACCACGACTACGCCGAATCAGCGAGCGTCGGCAGCCTGGCCTCGGGCCGGGTCGCATACACCTTCGGGTTGGAGGGCCCGGCGGTCACCGTCGACACGGCGTGTTCGTCCTCACTGGTCGCGCTGCACCTGGCCGCGCAATCGCTGCGCACCGGCGAGTCCACACTCGCCCTGGCAGGCGGCGTCACCGTCATCGCCACACCCGAGGGCTTCATCGAATTCAGCCGTCAACGCGCCCTGTCACCCGACGGACGATGCCGCGCGTTCTCCGAAGACGCCGACGGCACCGGCTGGGCCGAAGGCATCGGCGTCCTCGTCCTGGAACGGTTGTCAGAAGCCCAGCGCAACCGGCATCCGATTCTGGCTGTCATCCGCGGCAGCGCCGTGAACCAAGACGGCGCCAGCAACGGATTGACCGCGCCCAACGGACCGTCGCAGCAGCGCGTCATCCGGCAAGCGCTCGCCAACGCCGGGCTCACCCCGAGCGACATCGATGCCGTAGAGGCGCACGGGACCGCGACCAGGCTGGGCGATCCGATCGAGGCCCAGGCGCTGCTGGCCACCTACGGCCAGAACCGGCCGGACGGACAACCACTCTGGCTCGGCTCGCTGAAGTCGAACATCGGGCACACCCAGGCCGCGGCAGGCGTCGCCGGCGTCATCAAGATGGTGCAGGCCATGCGGCACGGCGCCCTGCCCAAGACCCTTTATGCAGACACGCCCAGCACACACATCGACTGGACCAGCGGACAGGTCCGGCTCCTCACCGAAGCCCAGCCCTGGCCCGCGACTGACCATCCCCGCCGGGCCGGAGTCTCCGCGTTCGGCGTCAGCGGCACCAACGCCCACGTCATCCTGGAGCAGGCGCCCGCCGCGCGACCTGATTCGGAACGCACGTCGGCGGAAGTCAGGCCGGCTGCACTGCCGTGGGTGCTTTCCGCACACACTCCTCAGGCACTGCGAGCACAAGCCGCCCGGTTGCTCGACCACTGCGAACACGCGGGCGCGGACCCGCTTGACGTGGCCTACTCCCTCGCGACCGCCCGCACCGCGCTTCCCCACCGCGCGGCCGTCGTCGGCACCACCCTCGACGAACTCACCGTCGGCCTGCGGGCCCTGGCCGACGGCGCCGACTCCGCCAACCTGCACATCGCCACCAGCAGGTCTCAGCCGACGATCGCTTTCCTGTTCTCCGGCCAAGGCAGCCAACGCCCCGGCGCGGGCCGCGAGCTCTACAGCACGTACCCGGTCTTCGCCCAGGCCATGGACGCCTGCCTGGCGCTCCTCGATCCTGACGGCAGCCAGTTCCTGCGCGAGACCGTCTTCGCCGAGCCCGGTACGTCCCAGGCCTCCCTCCTCGACCACACGCGCTACGCGCAGCCCGCCTTATTCGCCCTCCAGGTCGCGCTGTTCCGGCTCGCCGAATCCTGGGGAATCACGCCCGACTATCTGGCCGGGCACTCCATCGGCGAACTCACCGCCGCTCACGTCGCCGGCGTCCTCTCGCTCGAAGACGCCTGCACCCTCGTCACGATGCGCGCGCGACTCATGGACGCGCTACCGCGAAGCGGCGCCATGTTCAGCCTCACCGCCGACGAAGCCGAGATCGAGCCGCTGCTGACCGCGTACGAGGACCGCCGGGTCGGCATCGCCGCGATCAACAGTTCCCGATCCCTCGTCATCTCCGGCGACGAGGACGCCGTGACCGACCTCGCCGCGCGGTTCGAGGCCACCGGCGCTGGTCGTGCCCGCAGGCTCAAGACGTCCCACGCGTTCCACTCCGCGTTGATGGAGCCGATCCTCGAGGAATTCACGCACGCCGCTGAACGTCTCGACTACGCCGCGCCCGAGATACCCGTCGTGTCCACGGTCACCGGCCAACTGGTCGCCCCGGACACGCTGACCGATCCCCGCTACTGGGCCGATCAGATACGCCGCACGGTCCGCTTCGCCGACGCCGTCCAGACCCTCGCCGCGGAACAGGTCACCGAGTTCTGGGAGCTCGGCCCCGACAGCACGCTCACCGCACTCGTCCAGCCGGAGCTGCCCGCCGGCGGAATCGCAGTACCCGCGCTTCGCCGAAACCAGTCGGAGCAGCACGCGCTCACCACCGCGATCGCCCGACTGCACGTGCACGGCACCTCACCGAACTGGACCGCCGTGTACCACGGAACCGGCGCACGGCGCACGGACAGCCTCCCGACCTACGCCTTCCAGCACGAGCGGTACTGGCTGACCGCACCTGCAGGCGGCGACGTGACCGCAGCGGGGCTTGAGCGAGTCGACCACGCGTTGCTCGGCGCCGGTTTGGAACTGCCGGGTACCGGCGGGTTCGTGTTCACCAGTCGGTTGTCGGAGCGGACGCATCCCTGGCTGGCGGGGCGCGGGGAAATGACAATGCTGCCGGAGACGGCATTCGTCGAGCTCGCACTGAAGGCCGGCGAGGGCGCGGGGACTCCGGTGGTACGGGTGCTGACCGTGGAGGCGCCGCTGCTCTTCTTTCCGGCCGACATCCAGGTCGTCGTCGACGCGTCCGACGCGGCAGGGCACCGAGCGGTGCAGGTGTTCTCCCGGATGACCGGCGACCAGGACGCCGAGTGGGTACGCCACGCCAGCGGTGTGCTCGCCGAGAGCGCAGGCCGTGACGGCCTGAGCGAGGATCTCGCGGACAGCGGCTTCGACGCCACGATCTGGCCGCCGACCGATGCGGAGCCGGTGGAGCTGGACGGGCCCGCGTCCCATGGGCTCACGGCGGTCTGGCGGCGGGACGCGGAGGTGTTCGCCGAGGTCCAGCTGCCGGGCTCGCAACTGGACACCGCCGCACGCTCGCGACTGCACCCGGCGCTGCTCGACGCGGCCTTGCACGCAGCCGCCTTCTCTTCCGGTATCGGCAATGACGCTGTGCTGGCGCCGGTTTCCTGGGGCGACGTCACCTTGTATGCGGCCGGAGCGACCTCGCTGCGAGTGCGTCTACGTACTCTGCGAACCGACACCGTGACTGTCGATGCCACCGATGGCTCCGGGCTGCCGGTGCTCTCCGTCGGATCCCTCACCATGCGCCCCCTGACGGGGCAGGCGGCGGTCGACAGTGACCGGTTCGCGCAGCGGTCGCTGTTCCGATTGGGGACGACGGCGCTGGAACCGCCGAGCGCCGACGCCGACGCCGACGCACCGACGCCGGAGTTCGTCCTGTTCCCGGTCACCGCGCCGGAAGGCGCCGATATCGACGTACCGGACAAAGCACGCGATGCGGCCCGCGGGGTCCTGGCCGCGATCCAGGGCTGGCTGGCCGACGACCGACTCACGGACACCCGGCTGGTTTTCTGGGTCAGCGGTGCGGACGAATCCGGAATCGCCGTGGCCGCCGCGCTCGGACTGATCCGTTCGGCGCAGCAGGAACACCCCGGCCGGTTCGTCCTGGTCGCCTCCGATGCCGCGGAGGGCACGGAAGTCACGCCAGATCTGCTCGCGGCCGCCGTGGCGTCGGGTGAACCCGAGGTGCGTGTACTCGACGGCGCGATCCACGGCGTCCGGCTCATGCCTCTGGACGTGACGGAACCGGCGGCGCCTGCAACATTCGACCCGGAAGGCACGGTCCTGCTGACCGGCGGCACCGGAGGGCTCGGCAGGCTGCTGGCACGGCACCTCGTGGATCATCACGGCGTGCGACACCTGCTCCTCGTCAGCCGCAGCGGCGGCCAGGCCGAAGGAGCACAGGCGTTGGCCGCGGAACTGGCCGCGGCTGGTGTCCACCTGACGATCGCGGCGTGCGACGTGGCCGACCGGAACGACCTGACGCGGCTGCTCGGCGAGATCCCGCCGGAGCATCCGCTGACGGGGGTCTTCCACACGGCCGGAATCCTGGACGACGGCACGGTCGAGGCCCTGACGCCGGAGCGGCTCGACACGGTGCTGCGGCCCAAGATCGGCGCCGCATGGCTGCTGCACGAGCTAACAGTGGACCGTGGCGATCTCGCCGCGTTCGTTGTCTTCTCCTCAGTCGCCGGCGTCCTGGGCTCCGCGGGCCAGGCGAACTACGCGGCCGCCAACACCGCCCTGGACGCGCTGGCCGAATACCGGCGGGCACGCGGGCTGCCCGGGCAGTCACTGGCCTGGGGCTCGTGGGCTCCGCAGGTGCGGGGGATGACCGCGTCGCTCGCGGACGCAGAGGTGCGACGGATGGAGCGCGGAGGTCTGCGTCCGCTGTCCGCAAAACGAGGACTGGCGCTGTTCGACGCCGCCTTGCGACGAACGGACGCCGTGCTGGTTCCGGTCGATCTCGACCTGTCCGCCGTCAGCACCGCGACCGCCGAAGTACCGCACGTACTGCGGGAACTGGTACGCCGGACGGCGCGTCGCCGAGGCACCGCCGGGAGCAGGCCCGCAGGCCTCGCCGCCCGCCTGGCCGACACCCCGGCCGCGGAACGCGGGCAGCTGGCGGTCGAGGTGGTGCGCGGCCATGCGGCCGTCGTCCTGGGAATGGCGGACGCTGCGGGAATCGACGTCCGGCAGGCGTTCCGCGATCTGGGATTCGATTCGCTGACCGCGGTGGAACTGCGCAATCGGCTGGCCGACGCGACCGGACTGCGCCTGCCCGCGACGCTGGTGTTCGACCACCCGAGTCCCGAGGCGTTGGGCGCCTATCTGCTGGACGAGTTGTCGGGTGCGGGAAGTGCGGCCGTCGAGCGGGTTGCCCGCACGACTGCGACTGCTGCGCCGGGCACGGCCGAGGACCCGATCGTGATCGTCGGCATGGCCTGCCGCCTGCCTGGTGGCGTGAACTCGCCCGATGACCTGTGGCGGCTGGTCGATCAGGGCGGGGACGCGATCGGCGGGTTCCCCACCAGCCGTGGCTGGGACCTGGACGCGTTGTACGATCCGGACCCGGATCACGCCGGGACCAGCTACGTGCGGACCGGCGGGTTCGTGCACGACGCCGCCGCCTTCGATCCGGCCTTCTTCACCATCTCCCCGCGCGAGGCCCAGGCCATGGACCCGCAGCAGCGCCTGCTGCTGGAAGTCACCTGGGAAGCCATCGAGCGTGCGGGGATCCAGCCCGACGCCTTGCGTGGCACTGAGGCCGGAGTGTTCATCGGCGCATACCAGCAGGGCTACGGCCACAACAGCCCTGATACGGGAGACGTCGAAGGCTACTTGAGCACCGGCAACGCCACCAGCGTCATGTCCGGACGGCTTTCCTACGCCTTCGGGCTGGAAGGCCCGGCGGTGACGGTGGACACGGCGTGTTCGTCGTCTCTGGTCGCGCTGCACCTGGCCGCGCAGTCGCTGCGCAGCGGCGAGTCGTCGCTGGCCCTGGCCGGTGGCGTCACCATCATGGCCACACCCGACAGCTTCATCGAGTTCAGCCGCCAGCGTGCTCTGTCCGCCGACGGGCGTTGCCGCGCGTTCTCCGACGGCGCTGATGGCACCGGCTGGGCCGAAGGCGTCGGAGTCCTCGTCCTGGAACGACTCTCCAATGCGCAGCGGAACGGTCATCCGGTCCTGGCTGTCATCCGCGGCAGCGCGGTGAACCAGGATGGCGCCAGCAACGGGCTGACCGCACCGAACGGGCCGTCGCAGCAGCGCGTCATCCGACAGGCACTGGCAAACGCGGGACTGGCCGCCGCCGACATCGACGCGGTGGAAGCCCACGGAACTGGTACGGCACTCGGCGATCCCATCGAAGCCCAGGCCCTCATCAGCACCTACGGCCAGGACCGCCCTGCCGGACAACCGCTGTGGCTGGGGTCGCTGAAATCGAACATCGGACACACCCAGGCCGCAGCAGGCGTCGCCGGCATCATCAAGATGGTGCAGGCGATGCGACACGGCACCCTGCCCAAGACACTGCACGCCGACACACCCAGCACGCACATCGACTGGACTGCCGGACACGTCGAACTCCTCACTGAAGCCCAGCCTTGGGCGGTCGGCGACCGTCTCCGCCGAGCGGGTGTCTCGGCGTTCGGCGTCAGCGGGACGAATGCCCACGTCATCCTTGAGCAGCCGCCAGCACTGCTATCCAAGCCACAACCGACGCCGGTCTCGGCGCCGTTCGAGCCGTCTGCGGTGCCGTGGTTGTTGTCCGCCAAGACTGCTGAGGGTTTGCGTGAGCAGGCAGTACGACTGGCCGCACACGCGACGCGTCATCCGGAGCTGGAGCCTGCGGACATCGCCTGGTCCCTGGCGACCACCCGCACTCACTTCACCCACCGCGCCGTGGTCATCGGCCACGACCGGGAGAGCCTGCTAGGCGCCACCGCCACCCTGGCGGAAGGTACGCCCGGACCGTCCATCGTCACCGGCATCGCCCGCAGCGGCGGGAAGACTGTGTTCGTCTTTCCCGGTCAGGGTTCGCAGTGGGTTGGTATGGGACAGGACTTGCTCCAGTCCTCCCCCGTGTTCGCCGACCGCATCAGCGAATGCGACCAGGTCCTCAGCAAGTACTGCGACTGGTCGCTGCTCGACGTCCTGCGGGGGAACGCGGGAGCGCCGCCTCTTGAGCGGATCGACGTCCTGCAACCGACTCTGTTCGCCGTCATGGTCGCTCTCGCTGACCTCTGGCAGGCCAGCGGTATCCACCCCGACGCCGTCGTCGGACACTCCCAAGGCGAGATCGCCGCCGCACACATCGCCGGAGCACTCAGCCTCGATGACGCCACACGCGTGGTCGCCCTGCGCGCCCAAGCACTCCAGCAACTCTCCGGCCACGGCGGCATGGCATCCATCTCCCTGTCCACCGACGCCACACGCGAACTCATCGCGCCCTGGGACGGAAAGCTTTCCATCGCCGCACTCAACGGTCCGGCCACCACCGTCATTTCCGGGAACACCGAAGCGCTCGACCAGGTACTCACGCACTGCGAAACCAGCAGCATCCACGCCCGACGAATCAACGTCGACTACGCCTCACACTCGTCGCACGTCGAGACCATCCAAGAACAGATACTCAAGACGCTCGCACCGATCACTCCACGCAAGGCCGAGATCCCCTGGTACTCCACCCTGCACAGCGCATGGATGACCGGCACCGAAGCCGACACCACCTACTGGTACGACAACCTCCGCCACCCCGTCGCCTTCCACCCCGCCATACGCACCCTGATAGACACCAACCACCACTACTTCATCGAGGTCAGCCCACACCCCGTCCTGACCACGTCCATCACCGACGCCGCAGCCGCAGCCGTCGAAACCCTCCGCCGCGACCACGGCGACACCACCCAACTCACCACCGCACTCGCCCAACTCCACACCACCGGCAGACCCCTCGACTGGCAACCACTCCTCACCCCCGCGCAACCCATCGACCTCCCCACCTACCCCTTCCAACACCAGAATTACTGGCTCAAGCCCTCGCCAACCACCGGCGACCTCGCCGCCGCAGGACTCGACCAGGCCCACCATCCGCTGCTGTCCGCGGCCCTCGGCCTCGCCGACTCCACCGGCCTGGTGCTCACCGGCCGGCTGTCCACCGAGTCCGCCCCGTGGACCGTGGATCACACGATCGGCGGCGCCGTGCTCTTCCCCGGCACCGGCTTCGCCGAACTCGCCCTCCACGCCAGCACGATCAGCGCGGCCGTCGTCGACGAGCTGACCTTGCACAGACCGCTGATCCTGCCCTCCCACGGCGCGGTCCGTCTGCAAGTGGTGGTCGGCGAGCCGGACGCCGAGGACCGACGTGCCATCGGTATCCACTCCCAGCTCGAGACCGCCGACGCGGACTGGGTGTGCCACGCCTCCGGCCACCTCGCCCCCGCAAGCGACCTCGGCACTCCCGTCGACTTCACGAGCTGGCCGCCTGTCGGCGCCGAACCCCTTGACGTGACAGAGCTCTATGACCAGTTCGCCACCGACGGATACGCCTACGGGCCGACCTTCCGGGCGCTACGGTCCGCCTGGCGACTCGGCACGCAGATATACGCCGAGATCGCGCTGGACGATCAGGCCGTCGTGCAAGCCGACCAGTTCCACATCCACCCCGCCCTCCTGGACGCCGCGCTCCACACGATCGCCCTCGGCACCGAGACCGCAACCGACGACCGCGCCGACACGATCCGGCTCCCCTTCGCCTGGAACGGCCTGCGCCTCCATACCCGGGCCGCTACAGCCCTGCGCGTCCGCATGACCCCGACCGGTCCCGACACGGCCGCCCTCGAACTCACCGACACCGCCGGCCACCTCGTCGCCACCATCGCCGCCCTGACGACCCGGCCGATAGCAGCCGGGGAACTCAGCGTCCCGGCGTCGGAGCCGGGACCCTTCCGCCTCGACTGGTCTCCAGCACGAGTAGCGGGCTCGGCGGCGCTCGGTCCGGTCGCGATACTCGGCACCGATGACCCGCTGAGCACCGGTTCGGAACCGTATGCCGATCTGGACGGTTTGATCGACGGCATCGACCGCGGTGCTCCCGTACCCGCCTGGGTGGTCCTGGCTGCCCCGACCGGCCTGGATGATGTCCTGTCCATCGCTCAGGCCTGGATCGCGGAATCCCGGTTCGCCGCAGCTCGACTCGTCGTCGTCACCGAGAACGCCGTCGGGCCGCAGACCGGAGCGACCGATCCGGCGTCCGAACTCGCCGGGGCAGCGGTCTGGGGGCTGATCCGCGCGGCCCAGTCCGAGCACCCCGACCGGTTCGTCCTGCTCGACATCGACGACCAGCCCGTCCCGCTCATCGACGTGCTCGCCGTCGCAAGCGGTGACGAGCCGCAACTCGCCGTCCGTGAGACGACGATCTTCAGTCCGCGCCTCGTGCCGGAGAGCCCGATCTCCGAGCCTCCGGCCTGGAACCTCGACGGCACCGTGCTGATCACCGGCGGGACCGGCACCCTCGGCCGCATCGTCGCCCGACACCTCGTGGACCACCACGGCATCCGCCACCTGCTCCTGGCCAGCCGCAGCGGCCCCCAGGCGGCCGACATCGACACCTTCGCCACAGAAATGGCCGCAGCAGGCGCGCGCGTCACCATCGAAACCTGCGACGCCGCGGACAAAGACTCACTGGCCGACCTGCTCAACACCGTGCCGGCCGAACACTCGCTCACCGCAGTGATCCATGCCGCCGGGGTCCTCGACGACGGTGTCCTCACCGCCCTCACTCCAGAGCGACTGCACACCGTCCTGCGTCCCAAAGCTGACGCCGCATGGAACCTCCATGAACTGACACAGCACATGGGACTCGCCGCATTCGTGCTCTTCTCTTCGGCCGCCGGCGTACTCGGCGCGCCAGGCCAAGCCAACTACGCCGCCGCCAGCGCCTACCTCGACGGTCTCGCCCGCCACCGACACACCCTCGGCCTGCCGGCACTATCGGCCGCATGGGGCCTGTGGGAACAAACCAGCACCATGACCGGGCACCTCACCGACGGCTCGCTCGACCGCATCTCCACCAGCCTCCCGACGCTCACCACCGAGCGCGCACTCGCTCTCCTCGACACCGCGTTCGCGAGCACCGAACCCGTCCTCATGCTCGCGGACCAGAACCCCCGCGCCGGACGTCGACCGCACGAGACACTCCCGCTCCTGCGCCCTCGCGCAGCACGCCCCCTTCCCCTCCAGCCCGCGCGTTCCCAGGAAACCCTGGTCACCCGCCTGGCCGGTCAGACCACGGCCAAGCAGTACCAGCTCCTGCTCGACCTCGTCCGCACCCAAGCAGCCACCGTCCTCGGCCACACCACCACCGACCACCTCCCACCCGACCGCCCCTTCAAAGACCTCGGCTTCGACTCCCTCACCGCCGTCGACCTCCGCAACAGACTCACCACCGCCACCGGACTACGACTCCCCGCAACACTCGTCTTCGACCACCCGAGCCCCGAGGCGTTGGGTGCCCACCTGTTCGACCAGTTGTCAGGTTCCGAAAGTGCGGCTGCCGAGCAGGCTGCCCGTTCAACCGCGGCGAGTGCGCCGGGCGCGGTCGACGACCCGATCGTGATCGTCGGCATGGCGTGCCGCTTCGCCGGCGACATCGCCACCCCGGAAGACCTGTGGCGGCTGGTGGATCAGGGCGGAGACGCGATCGGCACATTCCCCGACGACCGCGGTTGGGACCTCGAAGGCCTCTACCACCCGGACCCGGAGAACAAGGGCACGACCTATGCCCGGAGCGGCGGTTTCCTCCGCGACGCCGCGGCTTTCGACCCGGACTTCTTCACCATCTCCCCACGCGAGGCCCTTGCCATGGACCCGCAGCAGCGCCTCCTCCTGGAGGTCGCTTGGGAAGCCGTCGAACGCGCAGGGATCGACCCCACCGCTCTGCGCGGCACCGAGAGCGGAGTGTTCATCGGCACGTACCACCAGGGCTACGGCACCAACAGCCCCGACGCCGAAGATCTCGAAGGCTACTTGAGTACGGGCACTGCCACCAGCGTGATGTCCGGCCGCCTGTCCTATACGTTCGGGCTGGAAGGCCCGGCGGTCACCATCGACACGGCGTGTTCGTCGTCGTTGGTCGCGCTGCACCTGGCCGCGCAATCGTTGCGGACCGGCGAGTCCTCGCTGGCCCTGGCCGGTGGAGTCACCGTCATGGCCACGCCTGACGGCTTCATCGAGTTCAGCCGCCAACGTGCCCTGTCCGCCGACGGACGCTGCCGCGCGTTCTCCAACGACGCCGACGGGACCGGCTGGGGTGAAGGTATCGGCATCCTGGTTCTCGAACGGCTCTCGGAAGCCCAGCGCAACCAACATCCGGTCCTGGCCGTCGTCCGAGGCAGCGCCGTGAACCAAGACGGCGCCAGCAACGGACTCACGGCACCCAACGGACCATCGCAGCAACGCGTCATCCGACAGGCCCTCGCGAACGCAGGCCTGTCCGCCGCCGACATCGACGCGGTGGAAGCTCACGGAACGGGGACCCGACTAGGCGACCCCATCGAGGCCCAGGCGCTGCTGGCCACCTACGGCCAGGAACGGCCGGACGGACAACCACTCTGGCTCGGCTCCCTGAAGTCGAACATCGGGCACACCCAAGCCGCGGCAGGCGTCGCCGGCGTCATCAAGATGGTGCAGGCCATGCGGCACGGCACCCTGCCCAAGACCCTTTATGCAGACACGCCCAGCACACACATCGACTGGACCAGCGGACAGGTCCGGCTCCTCACCGAATCGCGCAACTGGCCGGAGCTCGGGCGACCGCGCCGAGCCGGGGTCTCGGCCTTCGGGATCAGTGGCACCAACGCCCACGTCATCCTTGAGCAGCCGCCGATCGAGCTGCCTCGACCGCTGCCGACGCCGGCCGCGGCGCCGTTCGCACCGTCCGTGGTGCCGTGGTTGTTGTCGGCCAAGACCGCTGATGGTCTCCGCGAGCAGGCCGCACGCCTGGCCGCGCACGCCGGCGCGCGCCCTGAACTGGCGCCTGCGGACATCGCCTGGTCGCTGGCGACCACCCGCACCCACTTCGCGCACCGGGCCGTCATCCTGGGCCACGACCGTGAAAGCCTGCTCGACGCCACCGCCGCCCTGGCGGACGGGACGCCCGCACCGTCTGTGCTCACCGGCATCGCCCGCACCGGCGGGAAGACGGTGTTCGTCTTCCCCGGTCAGGGCTCGCAGTGGGTTGGCATGGGACTGGATCTGCTCCAGTCCTCCCCGGTGTTCGCGGCCCGCATCACCGAGTGCGATCAGGCCCTGCGCCAGTACACCGACTGGTCACTGCTCGACGTGCTCCGCGGCGCCGCTGACGCACCGCCTCTTGAGCGCGTCGATGTGCTGCAACCGACCTTGTTCGCGGTCATGGTCGCCCTCGCCAATCTCTGGCAGGCGTCCGGCATCCACCCCGACGCCGTCGTCGGACACTCCCAAGGCGAGATCGCCGCCGCCCACATCGCCGGAGCACTCAACCTCGATGACGCCACACGCATCGTCGCACTGCGCGCCCAAGCACTACGAACGCTGTCCGGACACGGCGCCATGGCATCCATCTCCCTGTCCGCCGACGCAACCCGCGAACTCATCGCGCCCTGGAGCAAGGACCTCTCCATCGCCGCGCTCAACGGCCCGGCCACCACGGTGATCTCCGGCAACACCGAAACGGTCGAGCACGTACTCGAACACTGCGAAACCACCGGCATCCACGCCCGACGGATCGACGTCGACTACGCCTCACACTCACCGCATGTCGAGACCATCCGAGAGCAGATACTTCAAAGCCTCGCACCCATTTCTCCGCGCAACGCCGAGATCCCCTGGTACTCGACCATGAACGGTACGTGGATGAAGGGCATTGAGGCCGACGCCGCCTACTGGTACGACAACCTCCGCCAGCCGGTCGCCTTCCACCCCGCCATACGCACCCTGATGAACACCAGCCACACGCACTACATCGAGACCAGCCCACACCCCATCCTGACGGCCTCCATCACTGACACCGATCCCGACGCCATCGCCATCGAAACCCTCCGGCGCGACCACGGCGACACCACCCAACTCACCACCGCACTCGCGCACCTCCACATCCACGGCACGCCCCTCGACTGGCGAACGCTCCTAACCCCCGGCCAACCCACCAACCTCCCCACCTACCCCTTCCAACACCAGAACTACTGGCTCGCTCCGCGCATCGGCACAGCCGTTCCCCGCGCCGTGTCCCAAGAGGCGCTGTTCGAGCTGACGAGCACGACGCTTCCGGTGGAACGCAGCGGGTACGCCGAAAGCGTCGTCCTGGTAGGTGGGCACGACAACCTGGGGGTACCGGCAGATCGTTGCTACCCCGGCCCTGAGGACCTCGACGCGGCACTCGAAGCGGGTGCCGCCGCACCGACGACCGTACTGCTGACCGTCCCGGCCGCAGACGGATCGAACGACCTAGAGGACCTCCCGGACGCGCTACGGGAAGCCGTGGCACGGGCCCGGCGCCTTCTGGACTGGTTCGCTGCTCATCCTGCACTAACCAGAGCGCGGGCCGTATTGGTGACGCGGGACGACACAGGCACAGGGATCATCCAAGCGGCACTCGCAGGACTCGTACGTTCCGCGGATCCCGACCGGTTCGCTCTGGTGAGTTTCGACGGCACGCCAGCATCTGTCGGAGTCCTGCCGGCTGCCCTGGCCTCCGGAGAGCCCGAGGTGCACATTCGGGAGGGCGTGGCACAGGCCGTGCGACTCACCAGGGTCGCGGAGGATGACGGCCGGAACCACAAGGACGCGCTCGGCCTGGCCCGTGCCCCGCACGGCACGATCCTCGTGACGGGCGGCACCGGCGGCGCCGGAGCCGCCGTAGCCCGGCACCTGGCCGACATCGGCGCGCGCCACCTCCTCCTGACCCGACGGCCCGCCGAGCGGAACACGGACCCGGCGGAACTGATCCACGAGCTGTCTTTGCTGGGCGCGACCGTGACGGTGGTGGCCGACGAGCTCACCGACGCCGAGTCGGTGGCCGCGCTGCTGGCGTCGGTGCCGCCCGAGTATCCGCTGACGGCCGTGATCCACACGCTCGGCATGCCCGACGGCACACGCCCGGAGCCAGGTGACAGCGATGAGATGTCGTGGTCCGCAGTGAACACGACATGGCACCTGCACCGGCAGACTTGTGGTCTCGACCTGTCGGCCTTCGTGGTGTTCTCCGCGGCGGCAGGCCTGCTCGGCGATGCCGGCGACACTGGTGCAGCCGTCGCCGGGTCGCTCGACGCCATCGCACAGCACCGCCGCGATGCCGGTCTTCCCGGCCAATCCCTCGTCTGGGGCCGCTGGGCGCCCGAAGAAGACGTCACCGGCGGACCGGCAGCGGACCGCTCGTCGTACCTCGTCGGCTGGCGGCCGACGGACGTCCCGCCGAGCGCCGAGCTCACCGGCCGATGGCTGCTCGCCGCACCGGGCCGGGGCCATGAGGGGGCCGAGGAGTTGTCCGCGTCTGTCGCGGTGGCGCTGACCCGAGCGGGAGCGCAGGTCGAGCTGTTCACGATCGAAGCGGGCGAGGCGACGGACCGGCAGTCGCTGGCCGCCCGGCTGCGCACCGCGACGGCGGGCGTCCACGGGATCGTTTCCGTGCTCGCACCGGATGAACGGCCACACCCGGAGTACCCGGCGGTGTCGGTCGGCATGGCCTCCACGGTGGCACTCACCCAGGCGCTGCACGATGTGGACACGGCTGTTCCACTGTGGTGTGTGACGCAGGGGGCTGTGGCCGTATCGGACGGCGACCGGCCGGCCCGGTCGGCTCAGGCCCAGGTCTGGGGTTACGGAGGGGTCGTCGCCCTGGAATGGCCGCGCGGTTGGGGCGGCCTCGTGGACCTGCCGGGCACGGGAGACGGTCCGTGGACCGGCCCTGCTCTGGCCGCTGTGCTCGCCGGCGGCCACGGCGAGGATCAGATCGCGCTGCGCGCCGATGGCACCTACGCACGTCGCCTGGTTCGTGGCCTGCCACCCGGCGGAAGACCGCACGCGGCGGACCCGTGGCGGCCGCGCGGCACGGTTCTGGTCACCGGCGGTACCACGGGCGTCGGCAAGCACGTGGCCCGCCGCCTCGCTGCCGAGGGCGCGACCCGCCTGGTGCTGCTGAGCGACCGCGGTGCGGACGCGTCCGAGGCGGCCGGTCTGGTCGCCGACTTGGAGGCGTCTGGGACCGCGGTGACGTCGGCCGCGTGCGACCTGTCGGACCGGGAAGCCGTCGCAGCCGTGCTCGCGGCGGTCCCGGCGGATCAGCCGGTCACCGCGGTGGTACACGCCGCCGGGTCGCTCCAACCGGTCCCGTTCGCGGAGATCGACCTCGCCGGTTTCGCGGACGCGTTGTCCGGGAGGGCGGACGGCGCGGCGGTGCTGGACGAACTGCTGGGCGACCGGCCGCTCGACGCGTTCGTGCTTTTGTCATCCGACTCCGGTGTCTGGGGCCACCTGGGGCACGGTGCGCACGCCGCCGCCGACGCCCGGTTGGCAGCGCTCGCCGAGCAGCGGCTGGCGAGCGGACGGGTCTCCACCTCGGTGGCTTTGGGCGCTTGGGCCGGCAGCGGCATAGCGGGTGACGAGGCGTCGGAGAGGGTTCTGCGTCGCGTGGGCCTGATCCCCATGTCCGGCGACGGGGCGCTGGACGCGCTGCTGGCCGCTATCGGGCGGAAGGACGGCCGTGTCGGCCAGGTCGTCCTCGTCGCCGACGTCGACTGGGACCGCTTTGCGCCCGTCCTCACCTCCGAACGGCCCAGCCCGCTGATCGGGAACCTCCCCGAGGTGCAGCGGGCGCTGGCGCGTTCCGGTGCCCGGCCCACGGCGGCCGACGCATGGCGGGAGCTGGGCACGAATCAGGCGCTCGGCCTGTTCGACGCCGCACTCCGAAACGGCGCGGCGCGGCTCATGGCCGCCTCGTTCGACGAGGCAGCCGTGGTCGCCTCCGGCGAAGTGCCCGCGCTGCTGCGACGGCTGGTCACAACACGGCGCGCCGACAACGGGCGGCCCGCCGTCGAAGCACAGGCGAGCCTCGTGGAACGCCTCGCCGGCCTGGACGACGCGGCTCGCCGGCAAGCCGTGCTGGAGGTGGTACGCGGTCAGGTGGCCGGGACCCTCGGCCACAGCGGCACCACGCTGGTCGAGGGCGCCCGCACCTTCCCGGAACTGGGCTTCGACTCGCTCGCGGCCGTCGATCTGCGCAACCGGCTGAACCGGCTGACGCAGCTGAGCCTGCCCTCCACGGTGGTCTTCGACCATCCGACGCCGGCTGATCTCGCGAACCACGTCGCCGACCGGCTGTCCGGCGACATCCCGACCGGTCCGGAACCGGCCGGGGAATCAGAGACTTTCGATCTCATCAGTGAGCTGTATTTCACGGCGGTCAAGGAGAACAAGGCCGACACGGGTACGCAGCTACTGCTGAACGTCGCCCGGCTGCGGCGGATGTTCGCCGACGAGTCGCAGATCCCTGATGCGCCGGCCGCGATGCCGTTGGCCACCGGGTCCGGTGATCTCCGGCTGGTGTGCGTGAACCCGATATCCCCGGCCACCGGAGCCCACATCTATTACCAGTTCGCCGCGCTGTGGCCGGGCACGGAGCGGGTCTCGGCGCTGCCCGCGCCGGGCTTCACCGCAGGTGAGCCGCTGCCCGCCGACGCGGCGGCGCTCATCTCGCTGCAGGCGCGCACGGTGCTCGATCACGTCGGCGACGCTCCGTTCGTCCTGCTGGGCACGTCCTCCGGCGGAATGCTCGCCCATGAGATCGCCCGGCACCTGTGCGGACTCGGACGCCCGCCACGCGCTGTGGCGATGCTGGACACCTACACGCTGCGCCACGCCTATCTGGAGATCGGTCGCGAGGAATTCCTGGAGATCATCTACGATCGCTCATACAGCGTGGTGCCGGTCGACAGCACCCGGCTGTCCGCCTATATGTGGCTGACGGAGTTCTTCGCGGACTGGAGCCCGGAGCCGCTGCCGATTCCGACTTTGTTGGCGAGGGCGACCGAGCCGCTCCGGCCGGAACTGGGCACGGGAACCTGGCAGACGCGGTTGGACACGGTGTCCGCTGTGGTCGACGTACCCGGCAATCATTTCTCGATGATGGACGAGCACGCCGCGACCACGGCCCGTTCCGTCCATGACTGGTTGGGGATGCTTGATTCCCGTAGGCCGGATGCGTGATTCGCGCGCGGTCGATGACGGCGAGGATCCGGACGCTTGACACCTCATCACAGGGCTCGACAACAATGCCATGCGTGGGAACCTCCCTTCGCTCGGTGATCTGATGTCCTTGACTCACAGCAACCTCCTGACATTCCTCCAGGGCCAGCTCGCCGCGAGCGGCACCGAATCCGGCCGGACGATCGTGGTCAGCGGCGACCCCGGCAGCGGGAAGACCACCGTGCTGCGGGCGTTCGTCGACCACGCGGAGAACGCCGGAACCCTCACACTCAGCAGTTCCGGAACCCCAGATGAACAATCGCTGCGGGCCGGAATCCTGGAACAGCTGGTCAGCAATACAATGGTGCCGGAAAAGACACGACGGAGAATCACGCGTCTCGTTTCGTCGATCGACGGCGACGATATCCATTCCATCCACCAGGCAGGCGCGGCACTTCTCGATCTGTGTCGTGCGCAACCCGTGGTGATCGCCGTGGACGACGTGCATTTCGCCGATCACTGGTCGATCCGGCTGCTGTGCCACCTGCACCGTCGCGTCCGGTCCGCCCGGCTGCTCGTTGTGCTGACCCGATGGAGTCGCATGGAAACCGGGCCGTCGCCGCAGGCCGACCTGACCGCCCTGGCGTGCCGACAGGTGGAGCTCGCCCCGCCGCCCCCCGCCGTGGTGGCTGTGGCCGACCGGGAGTCGCCGATCGACGCGCTGCACGAGGCGCTGCGCCGGTGGGGCCCGCCGATGGCGGAGGTGAGCCGCGCGATGGCGGTCCTCGGCGAGCAGGCCGACGCCGAGTCGATCGCCCGGTTCGTCAGCGGTCCGATGGGTGTCGCCGAGGAGATGATCGGCATTCTGGAACAGACCGGTCTGGCGACGGACGGCCGTTACCGGCAGCCGCCCCTCGGCGGCGCGGTACTCGCCGTTCTCCCCGCCGACGAACTGGTTCGGCTGCATCAGCAGGCCGCAGCGGTGACCTACCGGCGGGGACGCGGCGCGCGGATCGTCGCCGGGCACCTTCTGGCCGCGGGACTGGCCGAGCCGGGCTGGCCGGTCGCGACGCTGCGGGCGGCGGCCGAGCAGGCCGCCTCGTCCGACGACGTCGGCTTCGCCACCCGGTGTCTCGAACTGGCGCTGGCCACGGTCACCGAGGCGCGGGACCAGATCCAGATCCGCGCGGCCGTGGCCCGCATCACCTGGCGCCGCGCCCCGGAGATCGCCTCGCGCAACGTGCCACCGCTGCGCGACGCCGTCCGGTCGGGCCTGCTGGTGGACGCCTCGGCACTGGTCCGCGACGCCCTGTGGCGTGGTGACCGGGAGCCCCTGCCCGACGCTCTGCACCGGTTGCGGTCCGCCGATCCCCAGACCCGGGCCGAGATCCGGCTCGCCGGTCTGTGGCACTTCGGCCCGAACGACCTCGCGCCCGCCCCCGCGGACCCGACCGACTCGCCCTGGCTGCGCGTGACCGAGACCCTGGCGGACGGCTGGCTGAACGGGGCCGACGACACCGCCGTGGCCGGTGCCGAGCTGGTGCTGCGCAACTGCCGGCTCGCCGACCTGTCGTTGGAGGCGCTGGCGATCGCCCTGTGCGTACTGCCGAACGGCGAACAGGCCGAACGATGGTGCACGCGGCTGCTCGACGAAGCAACCGAGCGCGGGGCGGACACCTGGCGAGCGCTGCTGGGCTCGGTCCGGGCCTGGCTCCGGCTGCGGACCGGTGATGAGGCCGCGGCGGCGGAGCAGGCCGCTGCCGCACTGCGGATGATAGGCGTCGAGGGTTGGGGCGCCGCAGTCGGCTTTCCGTTGGCCGTCCAGGTCCTGGCACACACCAGGGCCGGCAGGCACGACGAGGCGGCCGAAGCACTGCGCGTGCCCGTCCCAGCCGCGATGTTCGGCACACTCAACGGATTGCGCTACCTCCACGCCCGAGGACACCACCACCTGGCCACCGGTCGCGTCCTGGCCGCCGTCGGCGACTTCCAGCGCTGCCGCCGGCTGGCCAAGGAGTCAGGGCTGCGGCAGTCCGCGCTCGTGCCCTGGCGGCGGGACCTCGCCAACGCGATGAAGCGTCTGTCCACCCAGCTCGGCGACGCCGACCCGAGCCGAGTCAACAAAGACCCCGGTAAAGACAGCCGGACCACGCAGACGACGAAATCCCCGGCCAGCCGACTGACATTGCCGGCCGCCGCCACGTTCGACCACGCCGCGTCCCCGCTGACTTATCGGGTGCGCGAGAACACCGCTGAGCGCTTGGACGCCCTCGCGGTCGAACTGAGCGAGGCCGAGCGCAAAGTGGCCGAAATGGCCGCGGTCGGCATGTCCAACCGGCAGATCAGCGGAGACCTCTATGTCACGGTCAGCACGGTGGAACAGCATCTGACCCGGGTCTACAAGAAGCTCGGCGTCACCGGACGCAGGGCCCTGGCGGCGCGGCTCGGCGTGGCCGCCGGGTAGTTCGCGCCTCGCCGAGCCGCCGGGCTGAGGGATCAGCACCGACGGCTCGGGGTCGGGGGGATCACGCGGAGCCGTCGACCGGTGCCTCGCCCGCGAACGCGGCGCGCACCAGCGCGTCGACGTCCATGTCCTCGATCGCCGAACGCTCCTCCGGCTCCGACGGCTGCTCGGGGAACAGCTCGGTCAGCAGATGGTCGGCCAGGCGCGCCGGGTCGGCGTGGTCGAAGATGAGGGTGGCGGACAGGCGCAGGCCGGTGGCTGGGGCGAGGCTGTTGCGCAGTTGGAGCGCGGCCAGGGAGTCGAGCCCGAGGTCGGTGAATCCGGTCGCGGTATGGATCTGCGCGGGATCCTCGTAGCCGAGTACGGCGGCGGTGTGGGCACGGACCAGGTCAAGCAGAGCCCGCCGCCGTTCCTTGGGAGACAGCGGCGCAAGGCGTGCCGCAAGGTTCTCCGGCGCGGGTTCGGTCATCTGCTGCGCCCGGGCCGTCGTCGTCCGTACAGTGAACCCGCGCAGCAGAGCGGGCAGCTCAGGCCGTTCCCGCAGCGCGGCCGCGTTCAGGCGCACCGGGACGAGCACGCTCTCCTCGGCGTCCAGGGCGGCGTCGAACAGGATGAGTCCTTCGGCCGGGGTCAGGGCCTCGATGCCTTCGCGGGCGAGCCGGTCGAGGTCGACGGCGTCGTCACTGCCCTGCCACGGCCCCCAGGCCAGGGAAATGGCGCTCAGTCCTCGGGCACGCCGGTGTTCGGCCAGCGCGTCGAGGAAGCGGTTCGCGGCGGCATAGTTCGCCTGACCGGCCGTGAGCACCAGGCCTCCGACCGAGGAGTAGAGCACGAACGCGGCCAGGTCCAGATCGGCGGTGAGTTCGTGGAGGTGCCAGGCCGCGTCCGCCTTGGCCCGCAGGACGCGGTCGAACTGAGCGGAGCTCAGCTTCTGGAGCACCGCGCCGTCCATCACCCCGGCCGCGTGCACGACGGCGGTGAGCGGGTGCTGCCCGGGGATCTGCCCGAGCATTCCGCGCAGCGCTTCGCGGTCGGCCACATCACACGCGGCGAAGGTGACGTGGGCTCCGAGCCCGCGGAGTTCGGCGTCCAGTTCCTGCGCGCCGGGGGCCTGCGCTCCCCGTCGGCCGACGAGCAGCAGGTGCCGGACCCCGTGGACCGTCACCAGGTGCCGGGCCAGCGTCGCGCCGAGCAGTCCGGTGCCTCCGGTGATCAGGACAGTACTCTGCGGATCCCAGGTGGGGGCCTTGCCACCGGGTGCGATGCGTCGCAGCCTCGGCACGCGAACCTCGCCGGCGCGGATGGCGGCCTCGGGTTCGCCGGTGGCGACGGCGGCGGCGAGGCTGTGCCGGGAGGCTTCCGTCCCGTCTGTGTCTATCAGCTGGATCCGGTCCGGGTGCTCGGCTTGTGCGGCGCGGACAAGTCCCCACAGCGGTGCGTGAACCAGATCAGGGCTCTGCCCCGGCTCCGTGGCGACCGCGCCGTGGGTCAGGATCACGAGTCGGTCGTCCGCGTCCCGTGGTCCGGCCAGCCATGACCGCAGTGATTCCAGGTTGTCCAGCAGGGCGTGGCGCACGGCCCCGGGAACGTCATCGGTCGGTCCGGGAACCGCGCCGCAGTCGAGCAGGGTGACGCCTTCCGGGAGTTCCGCGGTGACAGCGTCCGCGATGGGCAGGGGATTCCACGCGATCTGATAGAGGTGCCGGGCCCCACTCGCGCCATCGGTCGGAACCGGTCGGGTCACCAACTCCTCAACGTGTGCCACCGGCGCGCCCGAGGAGTCGGCGATCCAGAGTTCAGCAGCGTTGTCCCGCGCTGGCGTCTTACGTGCGCGCACTCGCAACGCCGTCGGGCCCCTGCCGTAGAGGGTGACGCCCTTCCACGCAAACGGGATCGTGGCTTCGGTCAACGCCGCGGGGCCTCCGGCCAGGAAGTCCATGGCGCCGAGTGCCGAGTCGAGCAGGGCGGGGTGTATGCCGTACGACGCAGCATCGCCGACCGAGTCCGTCGGCGGGGCGATCTCGGCGAAGACCTCATCTCCACGGCGCCACACCGCCCGCAGTCCCTGGAACGCCGGGCCGTACCCGAAACCGAGTGCGGCCAGGTCCTCGTAGACCCCTGACAGGTCGAGGCGATCGGCGTCAGCCGGCGGCCAGGCACCCAGGTCGGAGAGAGCAGAGGAACCGCCGACCGCCAGAGTGCCGCTCGCGTGCAGGACCCATTCGGCACTGGTTCGAGACGGTTCATCAGGACGCCCGTACACCGAGATCCCGCGGCGCCCATCCTGGTCCGGGCCGCCGACCACGATCCGGACCGTGACCGCCCCGTCGCCGGGAAGGGACATCGGCGTGTGCTGAATCAGCTCCTCGATCACGGCGCACCCGACCTCCGCGCCGGCGCGCAGCGCGAGTTCCACGAAGGCGGTCCCCGGCAGCAGCGTGCGGCCGAGCAGCACGTGGTCGGCGAGCCAGGGCCGGCGCTCGGCCGACAGACTCCCGGTGAACAGCACCTCATCGCTGCCGGGCAGGTCGACGACGGCGCCGAGCAACGGGTGCTCGGCCGAGACCAGGCCGGCCGCGCCGACGTCGCCCTGCGCGGGAGTGGCCCGGAGCCAGTACTCCTTGCGCTGGAAGGCGTAGGTGGGCAGGTCGATCAGGGTCCCGCCGGAGCAGAACGGGGCAAAGTCCACCGGAACGCCGTGGACGTGCAGCGTCGCGGCGGCTCGGGTCAACGCGCCGGTCCCGGTCTCGTCACGATGCAGGGTGCCGGTGACCACCGCCGGGTGGTCGAGCTCGTCCAGGGTTTCCCGCACACTCGCGGTCAGCACCGGGTGCGCGCTGATCTCGACGAACGCGCCGAATCCGGCCTGGGCCAGAGTACGGACGGCGACGGCGAAGCGGCCGGACTCAGACTCGGGCTCGCGCAGGTTGGCCTGCCAGTACCGGCCGTCCACCTCGGGACCGTCCAGCCAGGCGCCGGTGAGGTTGGAGAACATCGGGACGGCGCGCTCCGTCGGGGTGACGGGTACGTCTTCGGCAGGCTCCGCGCCGACCGCCCGGCTGTGAGCCGCGATGATCCGCGCTCCGTCCGCCAGGCAGAGGATTCCAGCAACGCAGGCAGCTGCCACCTCACCGTACGAGTGGCCCACGACCGCGTCGGGACGCACGCCGTGCTCCTCCCACAGCGCCGCAAGGGCGACCATGACAGCCCACCGCACCGGCTGGACCACCTCTGGCCGGTCCAGCGGCGGCGCCCCGTCGATGCCGCGCAGCACGTCGGCGACCGACCACCCCACGTGGGCGGCGAGCGCCGCGTCGCACTCCGCCAGCCGCGCGGCGAACGGTGCGGAGGTGTCGAGCAGGCCGGCCGCCGTGCCGGTCCACTGGCCGCTCTGTCCGGGGAAGACGAACACTGTACCGCCGGTCACGTCCACGGCTCCGGTCACGCACTGCGCGCTGGTGCCGCCGTCAGCCAGGGCTCGAAGGCCCGCGGTCAGTTGTTTCCGGTCGGAGCCGAGCACGACGGCACGGTGCTCGAAGGACGACCGGCTGACGGCGAGGGTGAACGCGACGTCGGCAGGACGGGCGTCGGGATGGCCGTCGAGATGCGCGGCCAGGCGCCCGGCCTGGGCCCGCAGCGCGGCCTCCGAGCGGGCCGAGACGAGCCAGGGCACTGGATCCGTACCCTGATCACGCCGACCGCCCTCATCGCCCACGCCGCCTACGCCGCCTACGATCTCCGGCGCGGAGGGCGCCGCCTCCAGGGCGCCACCCTCTTCCAGGATCACGTGGGCGTTGGTGCCGCTGATCCCGAAGGAGGACACCCCCGCCCGGCGCGGACGTCCGGTGGCCGGCCACGCCCGGCGCCCGGTCAGCAGCGACACCGCGCCGGCCGACCAGTCCACGTGCGGTGACGGCGCGTCCGCGTGCAGGCTGCGCGGCAGCACGCCGTGCCGTAGTGCCTGCACCATCTTGATCACTCCGGCGACGCCGCTGGCCGCCTGCGTGTGGCCGATGTTGGTCTTCACCGAGCCGAGCCACAGCGGACGCCCCGGCTCGCGCCCCTGACCATAGGCGGCCAGCAGCGCCCGCGCTTCGATCGGGTCGCCGAGCCGGGTGCCGGAGCCGTGTGCCTCGACGGCGTCCACCTCCCAGGGCTCCAGCCCCGCCGCGGCCAACGCGGCCCCGATCACCCGTTCCTGGGCCGGGCCGTTGGGGGCGGTCAGGCCGTTGGAGGCGCCGTCCTGGTTGACGGCGCTGCCGCGCACGACGGCCAGGACCGGATGGCCGTTGCGCCGTGCGTCCGAGAGCCGTTCGAGCAGCACCACTCCGGCGCCCTCGGCCCAGCCCACACCGTCGGCGGAGGAGGAGAAGGACTTGGAGCGGCCGTCCGGTGCGAGCATCTGCTGCCGGCTGGAGTCGACGAACAGGTCGGGCGTCGAGAGCACGGTGACGCCGCCGGCCAGCGCCAGGCCGCACTCCCCCGCGCGCAGCGACTGGGCGGCCAGGTGGATGGTCACCAGGGACGAGGAGCACGCGGTGTCCACGGTGATCGACGGGCCCTGCAGTCCCAGCAGGTAGGAGACGCGTCCGGACACGATCGAGCCGGAGCTGCCGTTGGCCAGGTATGGGAGCACGTCCGGCGAGGGCTGCTTGACCCGGCTGCCGTAGTCGTCGTACATGGCGCCCGCGAAGACGCCGGTCAGCGTGGACCGCAGCGATCGCGGGTCGATGCGGGCCCGCTCGATCGCTTCCCAGGACACTTCGAGCAGGAGCCGCTGCTGCGGGTCCATCGCCAGGGCCTCGCGCGGGCCGAGGCCGAAGAAGGCCGGGTCGAACTCGGCGGCACGGTGCAGGAATCCGCCTTCGCGGGTGTAGGTCTTGCCCGGGCGGCCGGGTTCGGGGTCGTAGATGCCCCCGACGTCCCAGCCGCGGTTGACGGGGAATCCGGACACGGTGTCGCTCTCGTCCATCAGCAGCCGCCAGAGCGCTTCCGGCGTCTCGATGTCTCCGGGATAGCGGCAGGCCATGCCGATGACGGCGATCGGCTCGTCTCGGGTAGTCACGGCCGCAGCGGTACTCGTGGCCGGAGTCGCAGTCCCGACCGGCTCGGGGGCGCCGAACAGCGAGTGCTTGATGAAGTCGGCGACCGAGCGCGTGGTCGGATGGTCGAACACAAGCGTGGCCGGGAGCGTGGCCCCGGTCGCCGCGCTGAGCGCGTTACGCAGTTCGATCGCCGTCAGCGAGTCGATGCCGAGTTCGCGGAACGCGCGGTCCGCGTCGATCGCGCCGGAGGTGTGGCCGAGGGTCGCGGCGACGTGCGTGCGGACCAGGTCCAGCAGGTGCCGGTGGCCGTCGGACTCGCTCAGCCGGGCCAGCCGGCTCCTCAGGTCGGCGGCGGGGCACGAAGTGGCGGCCGCAGGTCGCGGGGGCGCGGTGAGGAAGCCGCGCAGCAGCGCCGGAACCCGGTCGGTGCGGGCGCGCAGGGCGGCCGTGTCGATCGGCAGCGGTACGAGCACGGGCTCACGGCTCCCGAGCGCGGCATCCAGGGACCTCAGACCCTGGCGGACGGCTATCGCGGGCATGCCGAGGCGGGCCATGCGGTGCAGGTCGTCCTCGCGCAGCGCGCCGCCGAGACCGGTGTCGTGGGCCCACAGGCCCCAGCCGAGCGCGGTGGCCGGCAGGCCGAGGCTGTGCCGCCGCGCCGCCAAGCCGTCGAGGAAGGCGTTGGCGGCAGCGTAGTCCCCCTGCCCGGCGGCCAGGACCGTGCCGCCGGCCGAGGAGAAGAGCACGAACGCGGCGAGGTCGAGGCCGCGGGTCAGCTCGTGCAGATGCCAGGCGGCGTCGGCCTTCGGCCCGAACACCTCCGCGAGCCGGGCGGCGTCCAGCGAGCCGGTCAGTCCGCCCCCGGCCACCCCCGCGGCGTGCAGGACGGCGGTCAGCGGGTGTCCGCCGGGGACGGAGGCGAGCACGCCGGCCAGGGCCGCGCGGTCGGCGACATCGCACGCGGCGATCGTCACGCGCGCGCCGAGGGCTTCGAGGTCGCGGCGCAGTCCGTCGGCGCCGGGGGCGTCCGGGCCTCGCCTGCTCAGCAGGAGAAGATGCCGGACGGCGTGTTCGGTCACCAGGTGGCGTGCCGTCAAGGCACCGAGGCCACCGGTGCCTCCGGTGATCAGGACGGTCCCGTCGGGATTCCATGGCTTGGCCGGAGACGGAGTCGCGCTCGACACACGCACGAGCCTCGGTACGCGCACCGTGTCCTCGCCGATGGCGGCCTCGGGCTCGTCCGAGGCCAGCACCGCGGGCAGCAGTTGCGGCCAGGTGTCGTCGGAGCGGTCCACGAGGACGAACCGGTCCGGATTCTCCGCCTGGGCGGCGCGGACCAGGCCCCAGACGGCAGCGTGATCGGGGCGGATGTCGTCGCCGATCGCGGTGGCGCCATGGGTGAGCACGACGAGAGGGGTCGCGGCGAAGCGTTCGCCGGCGAGCCAGGCTTGCAGCGCGGCGAGCACCGTCCCGGTCACGGCGTGCGCGGCGGCCGGAACCCCAGTGCCGCCATCGGGGCAGATCAGTACAGCCGCTTGGGGCGGAGCCGATTCGGCGTCGAAAGCTGCGATGAGCTCGGCGACATCGGCGCCGGACACGAACCGGCTCGAGTTCGCGGCGTTATCAATATCCTGATGGACGGCCACCTCGTGCCACGCCACGTGAAGCAGCGGAACATCCCCATCCCCGACGGGACGGGAGACGAGCGAGTCCACGGACGCGACCGCCCGGCCCGCCGCGTCGGCGACCTGGATCAGGCTGACCTCGTCGCCGGACAGCCGCACGATCCTGACGCGGAGCTCGCGAGCACCGGCCGCGTACAGCGTCACACCGTTCCAGGCGAACGGGAGAAGCGTCGGCCCGTCGGGGGCCGTGAGCAGGTCGGCGTGCATCGCGGCGTCGAGCAGCGCCGGGTGCAGGCCGAATTCGGCGCTGCCGACGGTCTCGGGCAGGGTGACTTCGGCGAACACCTCCTCGCCGCGCCGCCATGCCGCACGCAGGCCCTGGAATGCAGGCCCGTAACCGTAGCCACGCGCCGCGAGCTGTCCGTAGGCGTCGGTGACGTCGACCGGTTCGGCGCCGGCCGGGGGCCACTGCACGAACTCGAAGCCCGCGGCCCGAGGCGCGGCGCTGAGTACCGCGGTGGCATGACGGGTCCAGTCGGCCGCCGCGTCGTTGTCCGGGCGGGAGTGGATGGTCAGCGTGCGCCGTCCGCCCTCCACCGGACCCGCGACGAGTTGCAAGGCCAGACCGTCGTGCTCGGGCAGCGCGAGCGGATCGGTGATGGTGAGCTCGTCGACGCGCGTACAGCCGGCTTGCTCCGCGGCCCACAGCGCGAGGTCGACGAAGCCGGTACCGGGCAGCAGGACCGATCCACGGACCACGTGGTCGGCCAGCCACGGCTGCGTGCCGGCCGAGACCCGGCCGGTGAACACGAGCTCTCCGGTTCCGGCGAGCTGGACCACCGCACCGAGCAGGGGATGCGCGGCCTGCTGCAAGCCGACCGCGGACGCGTCGAGCGCGGGCTCGGCGTCGATCCAGTAGCGGGTGTGCTCGAAGGCGTAGGTCGGCAGGTCGAGCGCCGCGGTGCCGCCGCCGAGCACAGCGCGCCAGTCCACGACGGCTCCGTGGACGTGCAGCGTGCCCAACGCCGAGACCGCCTCGCGAACCTCGTCGCGGCCGCGGCGCATGAGCGAGGCGTACACGGCGTGCCGGATATCCGGGTCCTGATTCGGCCGACCGCGTTCGGCCAGGGCGGTCAGGACCCGGTCGGGACCGATTTCGAGGAAGGTGTCGGTGCCCTGTTCGACCAGGGCGGCGACCGCGTCGGCGAAACGGACGGTCCGGCGGACGTGGCCGACCCAGTAGGCGGGATCGCAGAGTTCTACCGAGGTCGCGAGGCGGCCGGTCACGGTGGAGACGATCGGGATGCGCGGCGCGTGATATTCCAGGCCGGCCGCGACCTTCGCGAAGTCGGCCAGCATCGGTTCCATCAGCGGCGAGTGGAAGGCGTGGCTGACCACGAGGCGGTGCGGCTCGGCGCCGCGAGTCCGGACGGATTCGGCGACCGCCAGGACGGTCTTCTCCTCGCCGGAGACGACGACCAGTTCCGGCCCGTTGACGGCGGCGATGTCGGCCAGCTGCTCGCGTCCGGCGAGGAGTTCTCTGACCTCCTGCTCGGTACCGGCCACGACGACCATGGCACCGCCGTCGGGCAGGTCGTCCATGAGCGCTCCGCGCGCGGCGACCAGCCGGGCCGCGTCGGCGAGCGAGAGCACGCCCGCCACGTGCGCCGCGGAGATCTCGCCGATGGAGTGGCCGGCCAGCACAGCGGGCCGCAGGCCCCAGGATTCGGCCAGGCGGAACAGCGCCACCTCGATCGCGAACAGCGCGGGCTGGGCCAGCCGGGTGCGGTTCAGCCGCGCGGGATCGTCGTCCTCGAACACGACCTCACGAAGGGATCGGGCGAGCAACGGGTCCAAGACCTCGGCCACCTCGTCGAAGGCCTGCGCGAAGACTGGGAAAGCCTGGTACAGCCCGCTTCCCATGCCCGCGTGCTGGGCGCCTTGGCCGGAAAAGAGGAACGCGGTCTTGCCGCGCTCGTGCGCCGTGCCACGAAGGACGACGGACGAGGGTTCGCCGTCGCGGAGCGCGTCCAAGCCGCGCAGAAGTTCGTCGGGCCCGGTCGCGACGATCACGGCGCGTTGCTCGAACGCAGAGCGCGTGTTCGCCAACGATCCGGCCAAGGCGCGCAATGAAATGTCTGCCCGCCGCGAGAAGTCGGCGTGCAGCCGCGTGGCCTGCGCCACGAGAGCGGTCGGGCTCCGCGCCGAGATCAGGAACGGCAGCGGCGTGGACGGTATGGACGGCGCGGGATCGGCATCGGCTTCAGGCTCCGGTGCGGTAGGCGCCTCTTCGACGATGACGTGCGCGTTGGTGCCGCTGATCCCGAAAGACGAGACACCAGCCCGACGAGGTCGCTCCCCGCGCGGCCACGGCCGCGATGTGGTGAGCAGTTTCACCGAGCCGGCCGACCAGTCCGCCTGCGGCGTCGGTTCGTCCACGTGCAGGGTCGCCGGCAGCCGCTCGGCGACCAGGGCCTGCACGGTCTTGATGACCCCGGCGACCCCGGCGGCGGCCTGTGGGTGGCCCAGGTTGGACTTGACCGAGCCGAGCCACAGCGGTCGGCCGGATTCGCGGTCGGCCCCGTAGACCGCTTGCAGAGCGCTGATTTCGATCGGGTCGCCGAGCGTCGTGCCGGTACCGTGGCCCTCCACGGCGTCCACGTCGGCGGGGCGCAGGCCTGCTGCGGCCAGCGCCTGGCGGATCACCCGCTGCTGGGCCAGGCCGTTGGGCGCGGTCAGCCCGTTGCTGGCACCGTCGTGGTTGACAGCCGAGCCGGAGACCACGGCGAGTACCCGGTGCCCGAGGCGCCGAGCCTCGGAAAGCGTCTCGACGGCCAGGACGCCGACGCCCTCGCCCCAGCCGGTGCCGTCCGCCGCGGCGGCGAAGGACTTGCACCGCCCGTCGGCGGCCAAGCCGCGCTGCCGGCTGAAGTCGACGAACGTGTCCGGGGTCGCCATCACCGTCACGCCGCCGACCAGCGCGAGCGTGCATTCCCCGGCCCGCAGCGCCTGGAGCGCCCAGTGCAGGGCGACCAGCGAGGAGGAGCACGCGGTGTCGACGGTCACGGTCGGCCCCTCCAGGCCGAGCGCGTAGGCCACACGGCCGGACACGACACTGGCGAGGCTGCCGTTGCCCAGATGCCCGGCCAGTTCCTCAGGCACCTGCCGGCCGAGCCGGGTCGCCCAGTCGTGGTACATCACCCCGGCGAACACGCCGGTCCGGCTGCCGCACAGCGTGTGCGGATCGATGCCCGCGCGTTCGAGGGCTTCCCAGGACGCTTCGAGCAAGAGCCTTTGCTGCGGGTCCATGGCCCGGGCCTCGCGCGGGCTGATGTCGAAGAAGCCCGCGTCGAACTCGGCGGCGTCGTACAGGAAGCCGCCTTCGTTCGCGTAGCTGGTGCCCGGCACCACACGGTCGGGGTCGTGGAGCGCGGCGAGATCCCAGCCGCGATCGGTCGGGAACGGGCCGACGGCGTCGACGCCGTCGGCCAGCAGGGTCCACAGGTCCTCAGGCGAGCCGACGCCGCCGGGGAAACGGCAGGCCATGCCGACGATCGCGATCGGCTCGTCGGTGCGGGCGGGGGCCGTGGGCGCGGTTTCCGCGACCGGCGCGGCCGACAACTGCTGCCCGAGGTAGTCAGCGAGAGAGCGCGGGTTCGGGTAGTCGAACACGAGCGTGGACGGAAGCGTCAACCCGAGCCGCTTCTGCAGAACGTTGCGCAGATCGACGGCGGCGAGGGAGTCGAAGCCGAGGTCGGTGAACGGCCGTCCCGGACTGATCGCCGCCGCGTCCTCGTGCCCAAGGACGCCCGCGATCAGCGATCGCACCAGATCGAGCAGAGCTGGCAGTGCGGGCACCGCAGTCGAGGACGGTGACGGCGCCGGGGCCGGAACGAGTTCGCGCAGCAGGGCGGGCACGCCGTCGGCGCGGGCCCGCAGCGCGGCGCGATCGACGGTGAGTGGAACGACCGAACTCAGCCCGCTGACGAGCGCCGCGTCCAGGGCCGCGAGACCCGCTTCGGGGGTCAGCGGCGTCAGGCCCTGCCGGGCCACGCGGTGGCGGGTGACGGCGTCCAGCCGAGCGGCCATGCCCTGCTCGCCCGACCAGGCGCCCCACGCGATCGAGGTGGCGGGCAAGCCCGCCGCAGCGCGTTCGGCGGCGAGGCCGTCCAGGTACGCGTTGGCCGCGGCGTAGTTGCCCTGGCCTGCGCCGTCCACCAGGGAGGCCGCGGACGAGAAGAGTATGAACGCGCGAAGGTCAAGATGGCAGGTCAGTTCGTGCAGATTCCGGGCGCCGACGGCCTTGGGGCGGCAGACGGCGTCGAACTTCTCCCGGGTCAGGTCGGCGAGCAGGGCGTCGTCGAGGACGCCCGCCGTGTGGACGACGGCGGTGAGCGGATGTTCCGCGGGGATCTCGCGCAGCGTCTCGGCCAGCGCGGCACGGTCGCCGACGTCGCACGACGCGATCCGGACCTGTGCTCCCAGCTCGCGAAGCTCCGCTGCGAGCGCGGAAGCACCGGGCGCGTCCGGGCCGCTCCGGCTCAGGAGCAGCAGGTTGCGCACCCCGTGGACGGCCACGAAGTGACGGGCCGCCAGGGAGCCGAGGCCGCCGGTACCGCCGGTGATCAGGACCGTGCCGTGTTCGGGCCAGGACGACGGCGTCTGCGCCACGGCAGCGCTGCGGACCAGCCGAGGCGCTGAGAACTCGCCACCACGCACCCGCAGTTCCGGCTCGCCGCAAGCAGCCGCCCGGGCAGCAAGATCCGGGGTCGGCTCGTCGGTATCGGTGTCGGTGTCGGTGTCCAGGAGCACGAAACGGCCCGGGTGTTCGGCCTGGACCGCCCGGACCAGGCCGCGCACGGCCGCCGCGTTCGCTCCCTCGGAAATCGCCAGGACGAGCGGAGACCTCGCGTCGCCGCCCTCGGCGAGCCGACCGCAGAGAAGGTCCGTGACGTGGCAGAGCGCGTCCGTCAACTCGCCTGGCGTCTCAATATTCACGAACGCCGCATCCGAGATCGAGCCGCGCGATACGACAGACCGCCACGCGATCTCGTAGAGCGGTTCGGCGCGCGGGCCGCCGAACGTGCCGTTCGGAACCGGCCGGCTACGGAACCCCGCGATCGAGGCGACCGGAGTTCCGGACTCGTCGGCCAGATCCAGGGCGACGCCGCCGTCGTCCGGATGCGAAGTGATGCGCGCGCGCAGCACGGAGGCGCCTGGGGCATACGCGGTCACGCCCCGCCAGGCGAACGGAAGCCGGATCTCGCCCGGCTCGCGGGCCTCACCCTCGGCGAAGTCGGTGGCGTGCAGCACCGCGTCCAGCAATGCCGGGTGCAGCAGGTGGGCGCTCGCTTCGACCGCTTCCGGCAGGGCGACTTCGGCGAAGACCTCGCCGCCGCGCTTCCAGACGGCGCGCAGACAACGGAACGTCGGACCGTAGCGGTAGCCCTCATCGGCCAGACTCTCGTACAGATCAGCGATGTCGACCGGCTCCGCACCCGTCGGCGGCCACTCGGCCAGGCCGACGTACGACGGTCCGGCCTGCGTGGTCAGGACGGCTGTGGCGTAGCGCGTCCACGGCGCACCCTCTTGCTCGCTACGCGCGTGGAACTCGACATTCGCGCGACCGTCCGGTCCGGGCGGTGCCACGACGGCCTGCAAGGCGAGACCGCCCGTCGCCGGGAGCACCAGCGGCGCGAGCAGCGTCAGCTCCTCCACCGCCGCACGACCGACGAGCTTCGCCGTGTGCAGCGCCAGGTCCACGAAGGCCGTGCCCGGCAGCACGCAGGAGCCTGCGATGACGTGCTCGCCGAGCCAGGGCGCGGAATCCGCCGAGAGCCGTCCGGTCAGCACGGTCGCACCGCTGTCCGCGAGCCCGACGGCGGCCGTCAGCAGCGGATGCCGGGAAACGCTCTGCCCGAACAGTGCCGCGTCCACGCGGGCCGAGGCCGAAGGGGCGAGCCAGTAGCGCCGCCGCTGGAACGGGTAGGTGGGCAGCTCGACGCGGCGCGCGCCGGTTCCAGCGTAGAACGCGCCGCGATCGACCGGCGTGCCGCGTACGTACGCGGTGGCCACGGCGGTGAGAACGGTCTCCGGCTCCGGGCGATCGCGACGCAGCATCGGCAGGAACTCGATGCCCGCATCCTCGACGCAGTCACGGGCCATCGCTGACAGGACCGCGTCCGGGCCGAGTTCGAGCACTGTGCGTGCCCCGGCGGCGGCCAGCGCGCCCACGCCTTCGGCGAACCGCACGGTCTCGCGCACATGCCGCACCCAGTATTCGGGAGTGCACAGCTCATCGCCGGTCGCCGGGCCACCGGTCAGGTTGGAGATGACCGGGATGCGCGGCGGGTGGTACTCGACGATGCTCAGGATCCTGCGGAAGTCGTCGAGCATCGGTTCCATCAGCGCCGAGTGGAACGCATGCGACACGCGTAGCCGAGTTGTCCTGCGCCCCTCGGTGGCCAAACGCCTCAAGACCATGTCGAGGTCGGCTTCGGGGCCGGACAGGACGACCGACTCGGGACCGTTGACCGCGGCGATGCCCACGCCGCCGGTCAAAAGAGGCCTGACATAGTCCTCGGTCGCATTGACGGCTGCCATCGCGCCGCCCTCGGGCAGCGCCTGCATCAGCCGCCCGCGCGCGGCGACCACGGCGCACGCGTCCGGGACCGACCACACGCCCGCGACGTGTGCGGCCGTGAGTTCACCGATCGAGTGACCGAGCAGGACGTCCGGGCGCACCCCCCAGGACTCGACCAGCCGGTAGAGAGCGACTTCGAGGGCGAACAGGGCGCACTGCGCGTAGCCGGTGAGCTGGAGCGTCGCGGCGTCCACGCCGTACAGCACCTCGCGCAGCGGCCGATCGAGCTGCAGATCGAGGTGGCCGACGATCTCATCGAAGGCGTCGGCGAACACCGGGAAGGCCTCGTGCAGTGCGCCACCCATGCCAAGGCGCTGCGAACCCTGCCCGGTGAAGAGCATGGCGAGCCCGCCTGCCGCGGCCATACCTTGGACCAGCCTGGTTTCGGCACCACCGGCCGCCAGCGCGTCCAGCCCGCTCAGAGCGTCCGCGCGGTCTGCGGCGAGGACGACGGCCCGGTGCACAAGCGAGGCGCGCGTGGTCGCGAGCGAGTATCCAACGTCCGCCAGCGCGTTGGCCTCCTCGCCCAGGACGGATGCCAGGGAGCGGGCCTGCGCACGCAGGGCCGAGTCGCTTCGTGCGGAAAGCATGATGGGCAACGGAGATACCGGCACGCCGGAGTCGGTCTCCGCGTCTCCATCAGTCTCCACCGCTGCGGGCGCCTGCTCGACGATGACATGCGCGTTGGTGCCGCTGATCCCGAAGGAGGAGACGGCGGCGCGGCGGGGCCGGTCCACGGTCGGCCACGGACGCTGCCCGGTCAACAGTCGTACTCCCCCGGCTGACCAGTCCACGTGCGGGGTGGGTTCGTCCACGTGCAGGGTCGCCGGCAACGCCGCGTTCCGCAGAGCCATGATCATCTTGGTCAGGCCCGCCGCGCCCGCGGCGGCTTGGGCGTGGCCGATGTTGGACTTGACCGACCCGAGCCACAGCGGGGTTTCCGGGTCGCGGTCCCGGCCGTACGTCGCCAGCAGCGCCTGGGCCTCGATCGGGTCGCCGAGCGTGGTCCCGGTGCCGTGTGCCTCGACGGCGTCCACGTCGGCGGCCGAGAGCCCGGCGTCGGCCAACGCGGCCCGGATGAGCTTGCGCTGCGCCAGGCCGTTCGGCGCCGTCAGCCCGTTCGACGCGCCGTCCTGATTCACCGCGCTCCCCCGGACCACGGCGAGGACCGGATGTCCGGCCCTGCGCGCGTCGGAGAGGCGTTCGAGGACGAAGATGCCGACGCCCTCGGCGAACCCGGTGCCGTCCGCGGCGGCGGCGAACGCCTTCACCCGCCCGTCGGCCGCCAGACCGCGCTGCCGGGAGAAGGCGGTGAAGGTGCCGGGACCGCCCATCACCGCGACGCCGCCGGCGAGTGCGAGCGTGCACTCGCCGCGCCGCAGCGACTGGACGGCCAGGTGCAGGGCGACCAGGGAGCCGGAGCACGCGGTGTCCACGGTCAGCGCCGGGCCTTCGAGCCCGAAGGCGTAGGCGACCCGGCCGGAGACGACGCTGGGCGCCGCGCCCGCCAGCAGGTAGCCGTCCAGACCGTCCGCCGCCTCGTGGAGCCGCGGGCCGTATTCCTGGGGCTCGGCGCCGATGAACACGCCCGTGGCCGAACCGCGCAGCGCACTCGGATCGATGCCGGCGCGCTCCAGCGCCTCCCAGGACGTCTCCAGCACCACGCGCTGCTGCGGGTCCATCGCGGCGGCCTCGCGCGGGGAGATGCCGAAGAAGTCGGCGTCGAACTCCGCGGCGTCCGCAAGGAACCCGCCGGTGCGCACGTACGCGCTTCCGGGGGTGTCCGGGTCCGGATCGTAGAGCCCTTCGAGGTCCCAGCCGCGGTCGGTGGGGAAGTCGCCGCTGACGTGCCATCCGTCGGCCACCAGCTGCCACAGGGCTTCCGGCGAGTCCGCCCCGCCCGGGAAGCGGCAGCCGATGCCGACGACGGCCACCGGTTCGTCGGACGCGGACCGGCCCGAAGCGGGGATACCCGTCTGCTCCGCGTCCACCTCCGTCTCCGTGCCGAAGAGCAGCGCGAGCAGGTGCCGGGCCAGATCGGCCGGCGTCGGGTGGTCGAAGGCGACGGCGACCGGGAGCGCCAGACCGGTGTCGGCGCTGAGCCGGCCGTGCAGGGCGACCGCGCCCAGGGAGTCCAGACCGAGGCTTTGGAAGCTGCGGTCCGGCTCCGCCGCCTCGGTGGCGCCCGGCCTGATCTCACGCACCACCGCGGTGACGCGGTCCTGGACGAGGCGGACGAGGTACCGTTCGCGCTCGGCGGCGGGGAGGGCGGCCAGTGCGGCGGTCAGGTGAACGGGATCCGGTGTGCTCATCGCCGAAGTGCTCCGCGGTTGTGGTGTGCGACGGGGACTGGACCGGCGGTCAGCGCCGCCGCGTCGAAGGTCTGCTGGACGTAGGAGAGCGAGGCCAGGAAATCGGCCGCGGTCCACGGGCCGTCGTCCGTGCGGGCAACGAGGCCGCCGAGCGGCAGCGCGCCGATCTCGGCCCACCCGAGCCGCCCGTCCGGGCCGATCCGGCCGCGCGCCCGCCCGGCGTTGTCGGGGTGGATGCAGTAGGGGACGTCGAGCAGCCCACGTGCGAAAGCGCGCAGGAGCGCATCGCCCAGATCGGCCGCCTGGTCCACAACGGCGTCGATGAGGACCCGCGCCTCCCGGTAGACCGGGCCGCCGTCGTGCGCGAAGTCCGGCGCCGGGGCCCCGGCCGCCCGGCGGGCCGCCGCGTCGGCGTATTCGAGGGCTGCCACGTTCTCCGCGATGGTCGGGATCCGCACGGCCTCGGCGACGGTCTTGACGATCAGGCGTTGCGCCCCGCCGGCCACGGCAAGCTCTGCGGCGCCGGCGAGCAACGCCCTGGCCCCTTCCGGGGTGCTGGGATAGCGGCCCATGTAGGCGTAGACGACGACATGCCAGTCGCCGGTCAGCAGCTCGGCGCACAGCCGCCGCAGCGCCGCCAGGGCCTCCAGATCCTGGCCGGGGTGGGTCTGCTGGGCATAGCTGACCGAGACGTCGGCGACACCGTGCTGCTGGAAGAACATCGCCTCCAGCACGCTGAGCGCGACCAGCTCGCTCGGCGGGCACAGCTGGCCGAGCATGCAGCCGCCGAACGTCTCCAGATGCGGCCGTTCGGCGGCGCCGGTCATCAGCTCGCAGACCTCCCGCCAGTTGCGGACGGACTCCGCGAGCGGGGTGCGCCCGTAGGGCAGACAGTAGGAGACCGGACCGCCCTCGGTGGCGTACAGCCCGGCCTCGATCAGCGCTTTGATGATCCGCCGGGGCCGTGCGGAGCCGTGCCGCACCTGGACCGGGAACCCCTCATCTCGGACCCCGTCGAGCATGGCGCGGGTGGTGGCGGCCGGGTGGCTCGCGATCGGGTATCCGTTGAGCGTGGCTCGGCTGCGCAGTGCCTCGGCGAGCGCCGCCATGTCGTCCAGCCGCGTATAGCTGTCGACGGTGATCGTGCCGACCGTGGCGGCGGCCGCGTGCCGGGTGGCGACCAAGCCGGCCCGCATGACCTCCGGCGATCCGAAACCCATGCGCGGCTGCACGACCAGCCGCCCGGCCGCGTGAGCGCGGCGGACGGCCTCACCGAAGCTCACGCGAGGCCCCCACCGTGAGTTCGTGCACGAACCGGCGCAGCAGCACCGGGCCGTCCGACGCGTCGTCGAAGACCGCGTCGAACCCGGCGGCGGCCAGGTCGGCGCCGATCCGCGGATCGGCGCCGCCGACACCGAGCTTGCCGCCGATCACCACCGGCAGGGTGCGCAGCGCGCCGTCCGCGCGCAGCTTGCGGATCAGCCGCAGTCCGTCCTGCCCGCCATGTCCGTTGATGCTGCTGAGCACCACGAAGATCGGCTGGAGCCGCAGACAGGTCGAGATGAGCAGTTCGTCGGGTACGCAGGATCCGAGATTGACGACCGGGTAGCCGAGTTCCTCGACGAGCAGTTGCAGGTAGACGAGGTTCCAGGTGTGCGCGTCCGAGGACGTGCCGCTGACGATCACGGGACCTTCCCGCTCCCGCTCCCGGTCCCGCTCCGTAGCGTCGAGCGTGAGCGCCATGTTCACCGCCGGGCCTGCTCGACGTGGGTGCGGCGCGGTTCCAGGCGCGTGGCCGAGACGACCTCGCCGCCGCGCAGCGTCACCTCGACGGGAGCGGGCCGGCTCAGGAAGTGCACCAGACTCGCGGACAGGCCATAGGCGCCGACGTTCGGGATCGTCACCAGATCTCCGGGCGCCAGCGACGGCAGCTCGACGTTCCGGCCGAGGCTGTCGCCCGGTGTGCACAGCGGCCCGACCAGGCTGCCGCGCTCGGCCGCCGGCTCCTGGCCCGGTTCGAACTGGACGGCGGCCGGCAGCAGGCGGCCGATCCCGGACAGGCCGCCCAGGACGTTGATGCCCGCGTCGAGCACGACGAACGGACCGCCGCGGCCCCGCTTGACGTTGACCACCCGGGCCACCAGGCACCCGCTCCCGGCCACGAGGTAGCGTCCTGATTCGCACACCGGCCGCGGCCGGCCGGCACGCCAGTCCGGCAGATGCAGGTCGAGCAGGCGGGCGAGTTCGGCGCGCAGCTTCGGATACGGCGTGCGGCGGCCCGGCACCGCGTACGGGGCGGCGAATCCCCCGCCGAGGTCCAGCAGCTCCAGCGGAAGGCCGTGATCGCGGCCGAGGGCGGCGGCCGTCTCGATGACGTGCTCGTACTCGGTGAGCAGGCTGTCGGCGTCGGCGGCGTTGCTCATGGTGAAGAAGTGCGCGCCGACCACCCGGGTGCCGGGCGTGCGCAGGAGCTCGGGCAGGATCTCGGCTATGGTCTCGCCGTCGATGCCGAACTGGGAGGGCCGCCCGGTCATCCGGATGCCGGTGGCCGCGCCGGCCGAAGCGATGTTCAACCGGAGCAGGCAGCGCGCGGTGACGCCGTGCCGCAGCGCCGCAGCGCCGATGTGCCGCAGGTCCGACGGGGACTCGGCGGAGAAGGTGCGCACGCCGAGGCTGATCGCCCGGTCGAGTTCGGCGTCGGTCTTGCCGGGCCCGGTGTACAGGCAGTTCCCGGCCGGGTGGCCGCCGGCCAGCGCCGCGTCCAGTTCGCCGGTCGAGCTGACCTCGGCCCGGCACACCCGCTCCGCGCCCTCGCGCGCCGCTCGGACGAGGTCGACATGCGGGTTGGCCTTCAGCGCATAGTAGAGCTCGAATCCTTCGGGCAACGACGCGACCAGCTCGTCGCGCGCCGTGGTCACCTCGTCGAGGTCGTAGACGTACAACGGGGTGCCGTAGCGTTCGGCCAGCTCGGCAACGTCGGGCGCGGTCATCGGCGGGCCCGGTCCGCGGTCGCGTGCGCCGCGTCGATCAGGCGGGCCAGTTCGGCGGTCGCGTTCTTTCCGTGCGCGGTCAACGGGAACTCGGCCACGACATGGCAGATCGCGGGCACCTTGGCCGGCTCCAGACGGCGCGCGAGTTCGCGGAGCACTGTGTGCCCGGGCAGGTCGGCTTCCACACACAGCGCGAGGTCGCGCTCCCCGTCCGGCGGGACCGCGCCGGCCGCGCGAACGCCGGGGATGTCCATCGCGGCGGCCTCGATCTCCAAGGTGCTCATCCGGATTCCCTTGCGTTTGAACATGTCGTCGCGGCGGCCCTCGAAGTAGAGGTAGCCGTCCTCGTCGAGGCGGCCGTAGTCGCCGGTGTGCAGCCGGGGCTCGCCGGTGGCCGGATCGCGGCGGAAGGCGCGGGCGGTCAGTTCCGCGGACCGCCAGTAGCCGGGCATCACGTGCCGGCCGGCCGCGACGATCTCCCCGGTCTGCCCGGGCGGCAGCTCGCGCCCGGCGTCGTCGAGGATCAGCACTCTGGTACCGGGCAGCGGCAGGCCCACCGAGTCGGGCCGTTGGTCGTCCTGGTCCGGGGGCATGATCGAGATGCGCTTGCACTCGGTCTGCCCGAACTGCCGCACCACGCGTGTCCCGGGGAACGCCGCCCGCAGCGCCTCCGTCGTGGACGCGGGCAGCGCGGCGCCGGTGTTGGTGAACAGACGGACCGGGGCGCGGCCGGCGGAGGAGTCCTCGCGGGCGGCGAGCGTGGTCAGCATCGCGGCGAGTGAGGGCACGATCGGCACGATCGTCGCTCCGACCTCGCGCATCCGGCGCAGCAGGGCGAGGTCGGACTCCTCTCCCGCGAGCACGATCTGCGACCGGCCCAGGCAGGCCAGCAGGACCTTGTAGAGGCCGTAGTCCCAGGACAGCGGGAAGCGGCAGAAGACCACGTCGTCCGGCCGGTAGCCGAGCACCGCCTGAATGGCGCGGGCGGCGAAGGTGATCTGGGCGTGCGGTTCGATCACGCCTTTGGGCTCCGCGGTGCTGCCCGAGGTGTAGACGAGTACTGCGACATCCTCCGGGTGCGCCCCGGCGGCCTTGGCCCGCGCGCCTTGCTCGCGCAGCGACTCGACTTCGCGCCAGACATCGTCGAAGCCGTGTACCGGGGTGTCGGTGAGCTCGCGCAGCCGCGGCGTCTCGGCGTCGGCGGCGACGATCAGCCGGGGCTCGGCGCTGTCGATGACCGATCCGAGATGGAAGGGCTTCATCGCCGGGTTGATCGGGACGAACACCGCGCCGTGCCGGGAGGTCCCGTAGAACATCGCGGTCTGCGGGCGCGCGGTGGGCAACTGGACGAGGATCCGGTCGCCGGGGCCGACACCGTGCCCGGCCAGCCAGGCGGCGAAGGCGTGGCTGTGCTCGTCGAGTTCGCGGTAGGTCCACGCGCCGACCGCGTCGCGCACCGCCGTGGCGTCGGGGACCTCGCCCGCGGCTTCGTCGAGCAGTGTGTGGACGAAGGCGGCCGGACCGTTCGCCACGAAAGGGGCCTCCGGCACGGCCGGGTGCAGCGCGAGCGCGTGTTCGGTCAGCCGGGCGCGGTCGATCTTCCGGTTGGCGTTCACAGGGAATTCCTCCACGTGGTGGAAGTGACGCGGCACCACGGTCTCGGGCAGCGTTTCGCGCAGTCGTACGGCGAGCTCGACGGGGCGCACGGTCTCGCCGGTGTAGAACACGACGAGTTCGGTGGTGCCGTGCTTCGGGACGCCGACCACGACCGCGTCGCGCACCGGGGTCCCGGTGCGCAGCGCGTGCTCGACCTCGGCGGGTTCGATACGCCAGCCGTGCACCTGGACCTGGGAGTCCGCACGGCCCAGGTAGGCCAGTTCGCTCCCTTCGATCCGGCGCACACGGTCGCCGGTGCGGTACCAGCGCCGGCCCTCGCGGTGCACGAACCGGCCGGTCTCGTCGGCCGGGTCGAGGTAGCCGGGGCTCAGCTGCGGCCCGGTGACGCAGAGCTCGCCCTCGTCCTCGACGGCCCGGCCGGCCTCGTCGAGCAGGACATGGTCGTGTCCGCCGTGCACGCTCCCGATGGGCACGACGCCGTTGACTGCCAGCGCGGCCGAACGCGGCTCCGACCACCGGTGTGCGGCGACGGTCACGGTCAGCTCGGTGGGTCCGTAAAGGTTCTCAAGGGTCGAATTCGACGCGGCGCGCTGCCAATCGGCGGCGTCGCGGCACAGCAGCGGCTCGCCGGCGAACAGGGACCAGCGCAGGCCCGGCAGGGAACCGGGGAACAGTCCGCTGGTGCGCCGGGCCAGCGCGATCGCTCCGGGAGTGGAGAACCACACGGTGACTCGCCGCTCGTTCAGGAACGCGGGCAGATCGCGGTAGGCGTACGGCGGCACGGTCTGCAGGCTCGCCCCCGCACCCCACGCGGTGAACAGATCGAAGACGGCGCAGTCGAAGTTCAGGTCGAAGGACTGCGAGAAGACGTCGCCGGGGCCGAAGTCGTAGCGGGCGTCGAGCAGCCCGAAGTAGTGCCCGGTCGCGCCGTGCGTGACAGCCACGCCCTTGGGACGCCCGGTTGATCCCGAGGTGAACAGGATGAAGGCGGGATCCTCGGGGCGGACGCCGCGGGGCTCGTCGAGCGCGGTCGACGCGGCAGTGAATCCGGGCCCGAACACGACGACATCCGCGCGATCGCCGAGCAGTTCGGATGTGAGCGCCGTACCCCACTCGTCGACGACGAGCGCGGTGGCGCCGGATGCTTCGAGCATCCGCCGGGTGCGGGCCGCGGGGAAGTCGGGGCGGAGCGGCACGACCGCGGCCCCGGCGTACAGACCGGCGAGGATGCCCGCGTAGGCGGCCGGTTCCTTGTCCGCGAGGACCGCGACTGTGCGGGCGCCGGTCTCGGCAAGGGCCCCGGCCTGCCGCAGTGCCCTGTCATGCAGCTCTTCGTAGGTGGCGGACGCACCGGCGCAGCGCACAGCCGGGCCGCGCGGGGTCAGCGCGAGCCCGCGCAGAAAGCGCTCGTGCACAGCGCCCGCGACTGCCCTTTCCATGTTCTCCTCTTTACCGCGAAGGGAATTCCTACCGAGCTATGTTGCGTCAGACCCACTTCTCGGTATGCTCCGGCTCATGTGGGATTCGCAATTCGAGCAACTCATCCGCAGCTACCTGCCGTTTCTCCCGGAACGCGAACCGCTTGAGGAGAACACCTCACTCCGGAAATACGGACTTGATTCCTTGGGCACGGTGGAACTCCTCTCCGTACTGGAATCCGAATACCAAATGCGTTTCCCGGAAGAGTCTCTGACTATGGAGACCTTTGCGACCCCGGCCGTTCTGTGGCTGGCGCTCGCGGCGGTGCGCTCAACGACCACCACCTGATCCGCCGGGTGCCGGGCCGGCCCGGCGGCGCGGCTGCAGGGCGAGCCAAGGGGTGGCCGAGACCACCTCGAAGGCCCTCGTCGTGCAGCCGACCCGGCCGAACAGGCTGTCCGGCCCGGCCACGCAGACCCGCTCGACACCGAGGCCGCGCAGCCCAGCGACGGCCTCGGGCCAGCGCAGCGGGCGGACGAAGCTGTCGAGCAGCATGGCCCGCACCCCCGCGCCGTCCTTCACCACGGATCCGTCCTGGTCGGCGATCAGCGGCAGGAGCGGGTCGGCGAATGCGAGTTCTGCGAAAACCCCCTCGGCGACCATGCGGCGCAGCCCGTCGAACGCGGAGGAGTGCATCGGCGGGCGCATCGTGTAGAGGGAGAGGCCACCGAGCGAGCGCACCGCGCGCTCAAGCCACTCCAGATCCGTCTCCCGCAGCGAGACCATGAACAGGTCACGATCGATGTAGCAGGAGACGTCAGACCAGCCGCCACGCGCGGCGTGCCCGTCGAGCAGTTCCCTGACCCGCTCCTCGGGAACCCGGGCGAACGAGTGGGTCACCACGTCACGGTGCTCGACGGCGAAGTACTCCTGAAGGCAGCGCGCGATCCGGGCCGTCATCCACACCCCGTCCTCGAAGGACAGCGCCCCGACGCGCACGGCGGCCGGTTTCTCACCGAAGCTCGGTCCGACGCAGGCGATCGGCTCGACGCCGAGCTCGTCCTCGGCCCACTCGGCGAGCGCGAGACAGGCCACGAAGAAGGACACCTGCGCGTACTCGGAATAGTCGCCTTCGGCGGCGGCGAAGCGGTCCGTCAGCGGGTAGCCGAGGCGGGCGTCGGCGGCGGCGGTCAGGCGCCGGGCGCGCCGGTCGAGCAGCAGGAACCTGCCGAGGTCGGCGAACCGGGTCGGCCCCATGCCGGGGAAGACCAGGGCGGTGCCCGGGCCGGGCAGGTCGTCGTCGCTCATCAGGATCGCGTCTCCAGGCCGGCGAGGAAACCGGAGACCACCGCGTGGAATCGCTCGGGCTCCTCCAGATGGGGCACGTGGCTGGAGTCCTCGAAGATCTCCCAACGGGCATCCGGGATCAGCTCGTCGAACGGACGGACCGTCACCGGGGTGGCCTCGTCGTACCGGCCGGACAGGACCAGCGTCGGCACGGAGATCTCCGGCAGCCGGTCCTCGACCGACCAATCCCGCAGCGTGCCGATGACGTGGAACTCGCTCGGGCCGTTCATCGTCCGGTAGACCGTCGGGTTGTCGGCCGTCTCCATGAAGGAGGCGAGGTAGTCCCGGGGCCACGGGTCGATGCGGCAGACATGCCGGCCGTAGAACACCCGCATCGCCTCGAAGTACTCGTCGGAGTCCGTGGTACCGGCTGCCTCGTGCCGCCGCAGTACCTCGTCCACGCCGTCGGGCAGAGCGGCGCGCAGCACCTCCATCTCGCTGCGCCACAACCGGTACGAGGCCGGGGCGTTGGCGATGATCAGACCCCGCAGTCCGGCGGGCCGGTCGGCGGCGTGCCGCGCGGCGAGCATGCCTCCCCAGGACTGCCCGAACAGCACGTAGCGCTCGGCGATGCCGAGCCCTTCCAGCAGGTTCGCCAGCTCGTCCAGGAACAGGCCGGGCGTCCAGAACTCCGCGCCGTGGTCGGGCAGTCGGGTGGATCCGCCGTTGCCGAGCTGGTCGTAGTGCACGACCGCCCGGCCGTCCTCGGCCAGCGAGCTCAGCGCGAGGAGGTAGTCGTGGCTGCTGCCGGGACCACCGTGCACGACGACCAGCGGCGGCGCTTCGCCGTCCAGCCTTCCGGTGACCCGGTACCACGTCCGGAACTCTCCGAACGGCAGCCAACCTGTGGCGACTGAGGCCACCGCCATGTTCGCTCTCCTCGCACGCGGGACAACCTCGATCATGCCCTCGGCCGCCTGCCGTGACAGCCCCTGAATGACATCCCGGGAACGGAAGGAAATTAGGGGTCGAAGGCCGCTTTGTCCGAATCCGGGGTAGCTAGGGGTCGGCCCGGATTCGGCAGCACGGCTGCCGCCAAACCGGTTCACTCCGGCTTCGATCCCGGGGTGAGGCGATCGAGTCGGTCCGCGATGTGCCGGACCACCTCGGGGGCGTGGTCGGCCAGGTAGAAGTGGCCACCGGGAAAGATCCGCAGATCGAAGTCACGGTTCGCCGCGGCGGTCCTGGCGTCCGGGATATTGCACGGCGAGCACTTCGACCTTCGGCGCCAGGGCCTGCGACACCGCGCGGAAGAAGGACGCTGATCCGCCCGCGTGCGGAAGGCACAGTAGGCGGACGGGAGCGTCCGGCGACGGGTGGTACCTGCGGATCCACAGGTCACGGTCAGTGGCTACAGACATGGTGTGCACTCGGTCTCCAGGTCGGGTCGTCGCCACAGCGCGCGCAGCCACGGGTCTGCCGACACCACCGTGTCCATCGGACGGTCGCCGTCCTGACCACAGGCGACGATGATCTCCCGCATCCGCCGCAGCAGGCCGTCCGCATAGTGCGCGGGGACGAACGACGTGTCGTATTGGGCGACCAGCCGCAGCGCGGTTCCCTCCTGCCGGGCTATCACGTTCAGCTCCACCGGCTGCTGGTAGTCCAGTCCCTCGTAGCCGTCCTGGAACTGTTCTCGGCGCTGGATCGTGCAGTCTGCCAGCTTCAGGCCGGTCACCGGCGCGATCGCCTCGAAGGTCACCCACTGGTTCTGAGACATCAGGGTCAGCAGGTCCGGTACCGCCTCGCAGAGCGTGGATGTATCGGCATTGGCATGCCGGTAAGTCGCGTTCAGCTCGTCGGCCGCGCACCGCAAGCTGTCCACGAAGGACATCCCGGCGCTAACCCGTTGCCGTAGCAGCACCACGTCGACGAACAGTCCGACCGTCCGTTCTTGCTCCGGAGTGCGCCGCGCCGCGTTGACGGTGTGCAGAAGCACCTCGGGATCACCGGTGTCGGCTGCTATGAGCGCGTGCATCATCGCGTAGAGCGCGGCTTGCAGTGTCGCCCGGTTCGCCCTTACCAAGCTCAGGAACTCCGCTGCGGGCACGACGAGGTTGCTCGCTCTGGTGCCCCGGTCCGCCACCTCGTCCGGGATCAGTCTGGTGCGCTGGTCCGCCGTGGCGTTCTGTATCCGTTGTCTGGGGATGAGCTCGATGGGCTTCGCGCCTCTGCACTTCTCGGCCCAGTAGGCCAGATCGGCCAAAGTAGGCGCCGGGACGGGCTGCCCGATCGCGGCGCGATAGTCGGGCACCGCCTCCAGTCCGGAGTCGCGGCCGAGCCGGAAGCCCTCGTAGAGCTGGGTCAGCTCACGCTCGATCAGTGCGATCGACAAGTCGTCGGAGATCATGTGATGCGCTCGCAGCGACAACGTGTGTTCGAGGTCGGAGGCGCTGATCAGGTCGGCCGCGAACACCCGCCCGGACGCCGGTTCGAGCGGCTCGGTACGCAGCAGATCCACCGGCTCCGTCCCGGGCCCCGCCGTCCGCAGCAGCCCCGTCTTCGCCGGCCGGATTACCTGGTAGCCCTCGCCTGGCCGCATATGCAGCGATGACCGCAGCGCCGCGTGCCGACCGACTAGTTCGTCCACCGCGTCGCCGAGCGCGGCGACGTCGAGCGGTCCGCTGATCCGATAGGTGACCGACAGGGTGAAATCCGGGCCGGCGACGATGTTCCAGCCCGCCGCCTGGTCCTCTTCCCAGGTCGCGTACTGCAACGCGCTGAACGGGAGCCGGTCGCCGACGTCCGGCTCGGGCGGGTCGGCAACCTGGTGGCTCCGGGGCGGTGCGGTGACCAGCCAGGCCGCCAGGCGTCCCACCGTCGGGTGGTCGAAGACGACCCTGATCGGCGCGTCCACAGCGAACTCGTCGCCGAGGCGGTGCGCGGCGCGGGCAGCCAACAGCGAGTCGCCGCCCAGCTCGATGAAGTCGTCGTGCAGACCGGCCCGGTCCACGCCGAGCAGTTCGGCGAAGATCGCGGCGACCCGCAGCTCGTCCGGCCGCGTCGCCGGAACGTAGGCAGTGCTCAGCTCCGGTCGCCGGACCGGCGGCTCGGGCAGCGCCGTCCGGTCGATCTTGCCGTTGCTGTTCAGCGGCATCCGGGGCAGCACGACGTAGGTCGACGGACGCTCGTACTCGGGCAACGACTTCTCCGCGTGGCGCCGCACCTCGGCCCGCAGCGTCTCAGCCGCCGACGCGCCTTCGGACGCCGACGTGACATAAGCCACCAGACTCTCCGAATCACGCTTCACGACGACCGCTTCGCGGACTCCGGACGCACCGCGCAACACCGCGGCGACACCGTCGAGCTCGATCCGGTAGCCGCGCACCTTGACCTGGTCGTCGATGCGGCCCCGGACTTCAAGCAGGCCGTCCGCGCGCCACCGTCCCACGTCTCCGGTGCGGTAGACCCGGCGCGCGGGGTCCGCCGGATGCGGCACGAACTTGGCCCGGGTCAACTCCGGCTGCCCGAGATAGCCTTCCGCGAGGTTGGCCCCGCCGACGCACAGCTCACCGAACTCGCCCGGCGGCAGCACCCGCTGGTCGGCGTCCAACACCAGGACTTCCGTGTTCAGCACCGGAGTGCCGATGACCACATCCTCACCGGGACGCAGGGTGGCGCCGGCACACCACACCGCCGCCTCGGTCGGACCGTACTCGTTGACCAGCTCGACATCGGGCATCCGCCGGTAGTGCTCCTCGACCAACTCGGCGGGAACGCTCTCACCGCCCAACACGACCATCCGCAGCGTCGGCGCCGGCTTGTCCACCGAGCATAGAACGGCTTGATACAGCGACGGCGTGATCTCCGTGTGCGTGGTGCCGCCGGTGGACAGTGCCTCCACGAGGTCGCCGAGGAGTCCGGCCGGGTCGGCCGCGAGCATCCTCAGCGTGCCGCCCGTGGCGAAAGTCCACCAGACGACTGCGACGCATAGGTCGAAGGTCATCGCGTGGGCGTACACGAACTCGCCGATCGAGCTGCCGTAACGAAGCAGGCGGGCCTGGGTGGAGTTGGCGATGGCGCCGTGCGACACCGCCACCGGCTTCGGCCGTCCCGTGCTGCCCGACGTGTGGATCACGTACGCCAGCGCACCCGCGGCCGGCTCGGGCCACCCCGGCCACCCCGCGTCCGGCGACGCCCGGCCGATCGCCGCGTCGCCGAACAGAACCTGACGGACGTCCCCGATAACGGTACGTTCCCGCTCCACAACAAGGAGCCGGGCACCGACGCCGGCCAGCATCTGCCGGACCAGCGCGTCGGGATGACCCGGATCGACGGGCACATGCACCGCGCCGGCGGTGAACACCGCGACCTGCGTCACCACCGCCGCGACACCGCGCGGCAGGCAACTGGCCACCAGCGCGCCAGGCCGGACACCGAGGCTCCGCAAATGCGAGGCGAGAAGGTGCACCTCGTCGAGGAGCTCCTCGTAGGTCAGCTCTCTACTCGCGTCTTTGACAGCGACGACCTTGGGGCGCTGCGCAGCACTACGGCGCAACATGGCGAGCACCGACGGAGCCTCGGCAGTAGGGATCACGTCGCCAGTGTGCTCACCCAGCCGCTGCCTTGCGAGACCCGGAATCCGTCCAGAACCATTCCTCACAACACACATGCGCCGTGCCATGAACTCGCACACGTTTGCCAGCCGGACGTGGCTTTGCCAGGTATCAGTTTCCGCAGACGCTCTTCACTGCCGCCGAATCCGACGTGACCTTCGCCGAGATGGTGGTGACGTCCGCTGCCGCCGCCTTGTCGCCGGCGTCAGCCTTTCCGATGGCCGAGACGAGTGACGTGTAGTCGGCGGCGAACGCGGTCATGGCCGTCTTGGCGCTCGGATCGGTTGCCGCGGCGGCCTCCTGGGTGAGGCTCTGGGCCAGCGCCTGCCCGTTCTTGAGGGTCGTGGCCTGGTCCGTGGCGCCGTTGTTGCCGCTGACCGCGGCCGCGATCAGCGTGGCGAAGTCATTGCAGGACGTGGTCTTGGCCGACACCGCCGGCGTCGATGAGCACGCCGACACACCGATTGCCCCGGACGCGAGCACGAGAACGAACGCCGCAGCGCGGGCGGTCTTGGTTCGGTGGGCCACTGGTCTACTCCCGTTGCTGATCCGGTGATCATCACCGGCCCCTTCACAGTAGACGGCAGCACCGAAACATCAGCTCCCATCGGCTCAGCGTCGGGCAGCGCTCACGAAATCCAAACGCCGGCCGCGGGCTGGCCCATGACGTTCACACAACCGTTCCTCGGCGCGGTCACGGACGGCGCGGCAGGCGCGGCATCACCAGGTCGCCAGGCCACCTCATGTCTCCAAGCCTGCCCGCTCGGAGACGGACCGCGACCGCGGCGCCCGGGGCGGCCCGGTGACCAGCAGGACCGGCTCGCGCCCTGGCCGGGGCAAGTACTTCACCGGCAGGTACCAACCGACGGCGCTGCTGTATCTGGGCCCCATGACCGTCGCCGTCAGCGCGTCCGCGTCGAGCCTGGAGATCCTTATGGTGAGCTTGACGACCGGATTCCCACGCCAGTCTGTCCGGTACCTCGCGGCATCCATCTCGGTGACCAAAGCCTCGGTCTCGGTTCCACCGCGCTTGAGCCGACGTCCGCGAACTGTCCCGGCGATGCCGACGGTGACCGCACGAATCGCGACGAATATCAAACCGACAAGAAGCTGCACCGCCAGATCCCTTCAAGCGTCCCGCTTGGTCTCAAGAACACCCGGTGGGAACGTTGGCGTTGATGGCACTCTCGCCAGAGCACGATCGACGAGACGGGTTCGCCCGACCACAAGCCAGCAACTCTCTCCGCACTGCGCAGCAGATACGAAGCCGTGGCCTCCGATATGAGTAAACAGCACCGAATCCGGGGCCTCGCATTGGGGCTCTAGAACGTTTGGGACCAGTCGCCCATCGGTGACCCATCTCGTGCTCCCCGCGCACGCGGGCTGATCCCTGCCCCCTGCTACAGCGGCCTGAGCAACCTTCTCTAGCGACTCGCACTTGCCAAACTCGCACTTCAGCGACTCGCACATTGCCAGCCGGGGCCGCACTGTTGGATATCGCGGCCCCGGCCGGCAGTCACCGGCGAGTCGATACCGCCCGCGCGGCGTTCTCCTGAGCTTCAAGGAGCTCGGCGCCGTGCTCGACCGTCCAGCGGCCCAACGCCTCCATCGGGTCGTCGACCAGGCTCCGCCCCAACGCGGTCAGGCCGTACTCGACGCGCGGCGGAGCCTCGGGGTGCGCATGGCCGTCGATCAGGCCGTTAGCGAGCAGACGGTGCAGCGCTTCGGTCAGCACCTTGTCACTGAGACCGCCGATCACCGTGCGCAGTTCGCGGCGCCGACGCGACCCCGGCCGGAGCGCCACCAACACGACCGGGTCCCAGGTATGCGCGAACAGCTCGGTCCCCGCGCGCAGTTGGCAGTCCACGACCAGCTCGCCCCTGTGGTCTTCGTGGTAACTCATGGCGGCTGCCATTATCGCGCGCCCGATACCTACCGATCGGTGCGCGCCGTCTTCCCTACCGTGGCTCGCGAACGATCAGCGTCAGTCCAGTACGCGAGAAGGGACCAGACATGAGAATCGGCATCCTGGGGACGGGAACACTGGCGGCGACGTTGGGCCAGGCCTGGTCACGCGCCGGTCACCAGGTGGTCGTCGGCGGACGATCTCTGGCCAAGGCGCAGGCCCTGGCCGATCGGCTGGGCCACGGGGTCCGGGCCGCCGCCCCGCGCGAAGCCGTCGCCGGACGCGACGCGGTGTTGCTCGCCGTGGCATGGGCCGGCGTGGAGGACGTGCTGCGCGAATCAGGGGCATGCGACGGCGCGCTGGAGGCGACGCCGTTGATCGATCCGACGAACGCCGTCGAGCACGGCGTAGGCGTGTTACTCACTGACGCGGGTGATTCGGCGGCGAAGCGGATCGGCCGGCTGGCGCCGGGAGCACACGTCGTCAAGGCGTTCCATCTCTTTCCCGCCGAACAGTGGTCCACGCCTGCCGCCGGCGGTGCCGCCTCCCCCAGTGCCGACTCCCCCGGCGCCGACTCCCCCGTCACGGTGGCCGTCTGTGGCGACGACCCGGCGGCCGTGCAGCTCGTCGGCCGGCTCGTGCGCGACGTGGGCGCGGTCCCGGCCGTGTTCGGGACGCTGGACCGGGTCCGGCAGCTGGAGGAGGTCGCGGGTTTCGTCATCGGGCTGGCGTTCGCCGGCACCGATCCGAACTCCGCCATCCCGCGCGTCGGCGGCGCGCGGTGACGCCACGATTGCCGGTGCCACGATTGCCTGTGCCGCGGCGCTGAGCCCGCGGAACTCGAAGAATTCGCATATCTCTCGCCTGCCTCCCCGAGCGCGCGGTACCTCCGATTCGGCAGAATCCCGGTATGGCGATCTTGCGCTCCTCCGCGCCGGGCCCGGAAGCCGCGATGACCTCGGCCGACGACCGGAGCACCCCGCGGCGGCGGTTCCTGCGCACCGAGACCGGTAGCGCCGCGCTGCTGCTGGCCGCCGCTGTCGTGGCGCTGACCTGGGCGAACATCGCCCCGGCCGGGTACGACAGCGTGTGGGCGACCCGGGTGGCGGTCACGGTCGGGCGCCACGGGGTGGACCAGGACCTGCGCGGCTGGGTCAACTCCGGACTGATGACGTTCTTCTTCCTGGTCGTGGGACTGGAGGCGCGCCGGGAGTTCGACATGGGCGAGCTGCGCCGCCGCAGCCAGCTCGCACTGCCGCTGGCCGCCGGGATCGGCGGGGCCGTGGTGCCGGTCGCCATCTACCTGGCCGTCAACGCCGGGCACCCGTCTGGGCACGGCTGGGGCGCGGCGATGAGCACCGACACCGCGTTCGCGCTGGGCGCGCTGGCGCTGGTCGGGCGGGGTCTGCCGCTGCGGGTGCGCACCTATCTGCTGACCGTGTCGGTCGTCGACGACATAGTCGGCATCCTGGTGATCGCCTTCGTCTACAACAGCCAGGTCGAGCTGGTGGCGCTGCTGGTCGGGCTGGTGCTGCTCGGCCTGGTCCTGGTGCTGCGGCAGCGGGGCGTGCGCTACGGGCCGCCGTACTTCGTGATCGGGCTCGCGGCCTGGGTCGCGTTCTTCAAGTCCGGCGTGGACCCGGTGGCCGTCGGGCTGGTGATGGGGTTGCTGACGTTCGCCCATCCCGCCGCCCGCGATGATCTACAGCAGGCCAGCGAGCGGTTCCGGAGCTTCCGCGAGCAGCCGACCGCCGAGCTGGCGCAGAGCGCGCGGCTGGGGGTGTCGGCCGCGATCTCTCCGAACGAGCGGCTGCAGAGCTGGTACCACCCCTGGACCAGCTACGCGATCGTGCCGCTGTTCGCGCTGGCCAACACCGGTATCCCCATCGACGCGCGCTTCCTGGCCGACGCCTACACCTCTCCGATCACCCTGGGCATCCTGATCGCCTACGTGGTCGGCAAGCCGGCCGGCACACTGGGCGCCGCGTGGCTGCTCACCCGGGCCAGCCGCAGCCGGGTCCGGCTGCCGGTCGGCTGGGCCGGGGCCGCCGGGGCCGGGGCGGCCGCCGGCATCGGGTTCACCGTGTCGCTGCTGATCGCCACCCTGGCCTTCCACGGCGTGCAGCTGGAGCAGGCCAAGCTCGGCGTGCTCACCGCGGCGCTGGCGTCCTCGGCGCTGGCCTGGGCGGTCTTCCGGATCACGGCGCTTCTGCCCAAGCCAGCGCGCCAGCGCGCACTGCTGGGCACCACCGAGTCGATCATCGACCTGGCGGTCCCGGTCGACGCACACCGCGACCACGTACGCGGCCCGGCCCAGGCGCCGGTCACGATCGTCGAATACGGGGACTTCGAGTGCCCCTACTGCGGCCAGGCCGAGCCAGTGGTGCGGGCCCTCCTGGCAGAGTTCGGCGACGTGCGCTACGTCTGGCGCCACCTCCCGCTCGACGACGTCCACCCGCGCGCCCGCCTGGCCGCCGAGGCCGCCGAGGCCGCGGCCCGCCAGGACGCCTTCTGGCCGATGCACGACCTGATGATGGCTCACCAGGACGCCCTGACCCCGGCCGACCTGCGACGCTACGCGACCGAACTGGCCCTGGACGTGGCACGCTTCACCGAGGACCTGCACAGCCACGTCCACGCCACCCGCGTCGCCGAGGACGTCGACTCCGCCGACCTGAGCGGCGTGTCCGGCACGCCGTCGTTCTTCATCAACGGCAGGCGCCACCACGGCGCATACGACATCGAGACACTCAAGACCGCAGTCAGGGCCGCCTATGCCAGGGCGCGGATCGTGGGGGCGTCGAGCCGAGGGAAGGCAGGCGAGGACAGAGGACGGCTGTGAAATTTCGGCGCGCCCACTCGATGTGTCGTGGATGCCCGTGTCGGGCGGGTTGCGGTTGGTGCGTGGTCAGGTAGTGCGACGTCTCCCGACGGTGTAGTCGGCATATCTGTTTCCAGAAGATGGTGGTAGCACGCGCACCGCTGTCGGCGCGCGGCACATACGCGGCACAGCCCATCCGCACGCCACCCGCGGAAATACTTAGCCGCAGCTCAAAGGCGGCATTCTACCGGCGTACATAAGGGACTCATAATCCCTTGGTCGTAGGTCGAGTGCGACCGGCGAGCACTGCCTGCCGCTCCGCCTCCGCAGCGCGGAGAGCACGCGGAACCGATTGAGCGCCCCGTGATTGGGGCCGCGCTACCTCCGCAGCGCGGAGAACACACGATCTCCTCGCGCGCCCCTTCCTGATTGGTCGCTCCACCTCCGCGTAGGCGGAGATGGTGCGATCGCGCGGGTGTAGCCGCCAGCTTGAGGTTCTCTCCGCACACGCCGGGCCCCGCAAGCCCGCGCACACCTTCCATGGCCAGCCCGCCTCGCCGCGCGGTTAGCCTCGGCCTTCAGCAGGCCAGGATCATGGCGGTCCTGCCCGAAGCCAAGGTGCCCGTGCGCCGCGGCGAACTGGTCTGCAGCACGCCCCTCCAACCGTCCCCGGCATGTCGGCGGTACACAGTTACGAGTCGTGTACCGCCACCGGTGCCGACCGTGTGTCACGGTCACGGACCCACCGCTGGAGCTCCATCCCGCTGGCAAGTGGCTGCCGCACGTCTACCGCGACGGCAACCTGTGCCTGTACCTGCCCGGTCAATGGCACGAAGAGATGCTACTCGCCGACACGATCCTGCCCTGGGCCTCCGAATGGCTCCTGCACTACGAACTCTGGCTGGTCACAGGCCACTGGTCCGGCAGCGGACATGACTGCCCAGTCACGCCGTAGGCTGCCGACCCGCGGCGCCTCCGGGAGAGAGGCAGCAGTAGCGACCGTCAGAACTTCGCGACCGGCACCATCCCAGCCATGACCTGTTGTGCAGGCAGCGAACATAGCGACCTCGTCCCACCAGGAAGGGTCCTCGTGTCCTTGTAGCGGTCGAAGTCCAGTCGGCGCCGAAGGGGCCGTTTTCACCGATGGGGCCGCCGCGCGACTCACCGCCAGCATCTCACCATCGCAGGCGGGCTGGTGTCCCATCGCGAAAACGGTCAGTCTAAGCGCAGCTACGACAACAACCACTCTGAGCTGGGATGACATCCGCTTCACGGGTCACGTAAACTCACTACGAAAGCCAACTCCGCACCCAGAACACGAAGTCGTCCCACACCGAGCCGAGCACGGTCAGGTAGCCCTTCCCGGCCGGGGAGACCAGCAGCGTGGCGATGATGGTGGTGAGCGCGGCCAGGACCAGGGCGGCCAGCGAGGCGTTGGAGATGCGGCTGCGGTACAGCCGGGACACGCCCTTGGCGTCCACCAGTTTGCCGCCCACCCGCAAGCGGGTCAGGAAGGTGGAGGCCATGCCTCCGCGCCCCTTCTCCAGGAACTCCACCAGGTTGCTGTGGCCGCCGACGGCGACGATCAGGGTCGCGCCCTTGTCGTCGGCCAGGAGCATCGCCACGTCCTCGCTCGTGCCGGCCGCCGGGAACACCGTGCAGGGCAGGCCCAGGGAGGTGACGCGGTCCAGGCCCGGGGCGGTTCCGTCGGGGTAGGCGTGCACGACCAGCTCCGCGCCGCAGGCCAGGGCCTCGTCGGAGACCGAGTCCATGTCGCCGACGATCATGTCCGGGCGGTGGCCGCACTCCAGCAGCGCGTCCGCCCCGCCGTCCACCCCTATGCAGACCGGCCGGTACTCGCGGATGTAGGGGCGCAGCACCGCCAGGTCGTCCTTGTGGTGCGTGCCGCGGACCACCATCAGCACGTGGCGGCCGTCGAGCTCGGTGGTGATGTCCGGGACGCCGACGCCGTCGAACAGCAGGTCCCGCTCGGCCCGCAGGTACTCCATGGTGTTCGCGGTGAACGCCTCGATCTGCTCGGACACCGTCGAGCGGGCCTCGGCCAGCGCCTCGACGACCTCCTCCAGCTCCACCGCCTTGCCGACCGCGACCGGCGTGCTGCCGCGCAGGACCACGTTGCCGTCCAGGCGCACCATGTCGCCCTCGGCGATCCGCTCCAGCACCGCCGGGCCCACCTCGTCGACCACCGGGATGCCGGCGGACAGCAGGATCTCCAGGCCCATGGCCGGATAGCGGCCGGACAGCGACTTGGCCGCGTTCACCACCGCCGCGGGCTTGCAGGCCAGCAGCGCCTCGGCGGCCGGGCCGTCGAGGTCGACGTGGTCGATCAGGGCGATCTCGCCGGCCCGCAGCCGCTTGGTCAGGTCCTTGGTGCGCCGGTCGACCCGGGCAACGCCGGACAGGCCCGGCAAGTCTGGCTGGCGGGCCTGGGCTCGGCGTCGGGGACGGTGCGGAGAGTGCGTCATCACTGGCGCTCATCGTCGCACGTCCGGCCCGGCCGGCGTTAAGGGATTGGCGGGTGCGCGGCACGGGGCGGGTGGGGGATGTCCGGGAATGGGCCGGACACGCAGTGTTCGGCGCCGACCGCGCGCTGAAGTCTCGTTCCGTACCAGCTCAGACCCTGCGCCCCGTTGTACCTCCCGTTCTACCTCCCGTTCCACCTCCGGAGCCTCCACCCGGCGCCACCACCGGATCTCCACCCCGTTCTCCACCCGCGCTCCGATCTGGAAAAGGCACCGGATCCATAGCGTCGTGGCCATGAACATCCTGCAGATCGTCCTCATCATCGCGGTCGCCGCGCTGGTCATCGGCAAGCGCCTGACCGGGCGCCCGGTCGACACCCGCCGCTCGGTCGTCATGCCGGGCGTCCTGGCCGTCTACGGCTGGGTCATCCTGCAGAAGAGCGGCACGCTCACGCACACCGACCAGGTCTGGCTCGCGGTGCAGGGCGCGGTGTCGATCGCGATCGGACTGGTCCGCGGCTCCTCGATCCGGCTGTACGAGCGCGACGGGGTCGTCTGGGCCCGGTACCGCCCGGTGACGCTGCTGCTGTGGGCCGGCTCCATCGCGGCCCGCTTCGGGCTGGAGGCCGTCGCGGTCGGGGCCGGAGCCGGGAAGGCCGCGATGACGTCCTCGACGATGCTCATGTTCGGCCTGTCGCTGGCCGCCGAGTCGCTGATCGTGCTGCCGCGGGCTCACGCCAGCGGGATCCCGGTCATGGCACGCTCATGAGTGTGAGCTCTGGTCCGAGCCTCCGGGACCAGCCGGCAGCGCACGGCGGCCACCGGCTCCGGGACGAGCGGGCGCGGGCGCTCGCCGCCCGCGCCCGAGCCCGCGCGGCGACCTGGACCGGGGCCATGGCCCGGCTGAGCGTGGCCGACGTGCTTTCCGCGCCGCCGGCCGGGCACACTGGCCTCATCATGAGCGGCACCGCGGACGACTTCCCCGACCTGCGCCGGTGGACCGAACGCTGGCCCGCCGCCGCCGTGCTGCTGCGGCTGCTGGCGGTCGGGGCGCTGTCGTTCACCATCGTGCACACCGGGCACCCGGCCGCGTGGGCCCTCGGCGGTGTCGCCGCGGTGGCGGGGGTCATGTGGGCGGTCTCGGCGGTGCGCCGCACGCCGGGGCTGGTGTTCGCCATCGGGGTGTTCGCCGTCTGCGGTGCGGTGCTGGCCGGCACGGGGCTGGCCGAGCCGTCGGGGCTGACGTACGTCTTCATGAGCCTGCTGTACCTGCAGGCCGTGGTCGAACCGCGGGTGACCGCGTTGTACGTCGGGGCCGCGGTCATCGTGGCCGGGGCGATCAGCGCGGTCGCCGCGCACAACGGCAGCCAGTTCCCGTGGATCATCGCGGTCTCGGTCGGCGGCTACGTGTTCGGCGACGCCCGCCGCTCCCGCCGCCTGGCCGTGGAACGCGCCCAGGACCTGCTGGTGATGACCCGCCGTGCCAACACCGAGCAGGCCCACGCCGCCGCGCTGGCCGAGCGCGGCCGGATCGCCCGCGACGTCCACGACGTGCTGGCGCACTCGCTGTCGGGCCTGGCGATCCAGCTGGAGGCCGCCGACGCGCTGCTGACCGACCACACGGACGTGGAGCGCGCCCACACCATGGTGATCCGCGCCCGCCGCCTCGCCCGCGAGGGCCTGTCGGAGGTCCGTCGCGCGGTGGCTGCGCTGCGCGAGGACGTGAAGCCGCCGCAGGAGTCGTTGGCCCTGCTGGCCGCGGACTACACCGAGGACACCGGCTGGCCGGCGACGTTCGAGGTCGCCGGCGGCCCGGTGCCGCAGCTGTCCGTGGAGACGGCGCAGACCCTGCAACGCGCCGCCCAGGAAGCGCTGACCAACGCGCGCAAGCACGCGCCGGGGGCGGCGGTGGCGCTGCGGCTGGCGGTGGGCACGGACGACATGGTCGACACGGTCACGCTCACGATCGAGAACGCGCCGTCGACGACCGGCTCGGCACCGCTGGCGTCCTCCGGCGGCGGCTGGGGGCTGGTCGGACTGCGGGAGCGGGTGGATCTGGTCGGCGGGTCGGTGGAGGCCGGGGCGACGGCGGAGGGCGGGTTCCGGGTCACGGTGGTGGTGCCGGTCGCGGAAGATGCGCAGGCAGCGGCACTCGGGGACTGAGCGGCTCCCGGGGGACTGAGCGGCACTCGGGGATTGAGCGGCTCCCGGGATTGAGCGGTTCTCGCCCTCAGTCCATCCCGTGCCGCAGCGCGTACCGCACAGCCTGAGCCCGATCGCGCACCCCGATCTTCGCGAACAAGTTATTGATATGCGTCTTCACCGTCGCCGCGGAGACGAACAGCTCCTCGGCGATCTCGGTGTTCGACTTCCCCCGCGCGATCAGCGTCAGCACCTCGGCCTCGCGCGGCGTCAGCTCGACCGAGGCCGGCACCTCGACCGCGGCGGCCAGCAGTATCGCCGTGACCCCGTCGTCCAGCACCGACTGGCCGGAGGCGGCGGCCTCGATGGCCCGGGCGATCTCGGCCCGGCCGGACTCCTTGGTCAGGTACCCGGTGGCGCCGGCACGCAGGGCTTTGAGGATCGAGGCGTCGTCGGCGTGCGTGGTGAGCACCACGACGCGCACGTCCGGGGCGCTCTCGGCGATCCGCCGGGTGGCCTCGACGCCGTCCACGCCGGGCATGCGCAGGTCCATCAGCACGACGTCCGGCCGCAGGCTCTGGGCCGCCGCCACCGCCGCCGCCCCGTCCGCGGCCTCCCCGACGACCTCGACACCGGGGGTCACGGACAGCAGCGCGACGAGCCCGTCGCGCACCGCCGCCTGGTCGTCGGCTACCACAACACGGATCACTGGCACGGCAGTATTCTCACATCCTGGGGGGAAGCCGTTCACCGACCGGTATCGGGGGCCGCATGTCGATCACCATCGCCGACGTCGCGAAACACGCCGGGGTCAGCAAGACCACGGTGTCGCGAGTCCTCAACGCCAAGAGCGGGATCGGCAGCCAGACCACCGAACGAGTACGGGCGGCGATCGAAGAGCTGGGATTCGTACCCAGCTCGGCAGCCGTCGGCCTGGCTCGCGGCCGCACCGGAACGGTCGGGGTGCTGGTGCCCTTCGGCAGTCCCGGCGCGCCGGCTCCGCTGCTGACGTCGCAATGGATGGCCGGGATCCTGCAGGCGGTCTCCGACACGCTGGCGGCGGCCGGATTCGGGATGCGGCTGTTCACGTGCGACGACAGTGAGCATTCCCTGGAGCGGTTCGCAGCGCGGATCTCCGCGCGGGAGGTCGACGGCCTGCTGGCGATCGAACCGGTGGGGATGGTCGATCACCTCGTCGGCGTCGACCAGCGCGGGCTGCCGGTCGTCCTGGTCGACGACCGCGATCCCCGGATCCCGCTCCCGACGGTGTCCACGACCAACAGCCGGGGCGGAAGCTCCGCGGCGCGCCATCTGATGGACCTGGGCCGCCACCGGCCTCTGGTGATCACCGGACGGCGCGAATACGGGTGCACCCGGCAGCGGCTCGCGGGGTTCACCCAGGTCTACGCCGACGCCGGTCTGCCCGTCGCGCCGGAGTACGTCATCGAAGGCGACTTCACGGTCGCCGGCGGCGTACGAGCCGTCCGGCACGCGATGCAGGACGGGATGGAGTTCGACGCCGTCTTCGCGCACAACGACCTGTCGGCGATCGGCGCGCTGCGGGCCATCCGGCAGGCACCGCTGCGCGGTCTGTCCGACGGCGACCTCGCACTGGTCGGGTTCGACGACATCCCGCTGGCCTCGCAGGCGGGCTATCCGCTGACCACCGTGCGCCAGCCGCTGCCGGAGATGGGCGAGGCCGCGGCGCGGTTGCTGGTGGCCCGCCTCAGTGAGACACCGGCCCCAGAGCCGGAGCCCACGGTCATCCCGACGGACTTGGTGGTCCGCAGGACCGAGGTGGCGGGCTAGCGCGGGAGACCCCAGGACTCCGACTGCCCGGCCCCGGACTCCGGACCCAGTCCCCGCCGCCCCCTAAACCTGCTGCCGATCCGCCGCGGCCGCCTGCAGCAGCTCGTCCGCGTGCGCCTGCCCCAGCTCCGACTCCTCCAGCCCGGCGAGCATCCGTGCCAGCTCCCGGCGCCGCGCCGCGTCGTCGAGCACGACCACGCCCGAGCGCGTCACCAGACCGTCGTCGGCCTTCTTCACCACCAGCTGCCGGTCGGCGAAGGCCGCCACCTGCGGCAGGTGCGTCACCACCACGACCTGCGCCGAGCGCGCCAGGCGGGCCAGGCGCCGCCCCACCTCCACCGCGGCCTTGCCGCCGACGCCGGCGTCCACCTCGTCGAAGACGAAGGTCGGGACCGGGTCGGAGCCGGCGAAGACCACCTCGACCGCGAGCATCACCCGGGACAGCTCGCCGCCGGAGGCGCCCTTGGCGATCGGCAGGAACGGCGCGCCGGGGTGCGGGGCCAGGCGGATCTCGACGTCGTCGATGCCGGTCGGGCCGAAGGCCACCGTGCGGTCCTCCACCTGAAGGCCGTCGGCGGCGTTCTTCTGCGCGACCGGGACCTCGACGCGGGCGTGCGGCATGGCCAGCTCGGCCAGCTCGGTGGTCACCGCCGCCGCGAACTTGTCCGCGGCCTGGGAGCGCGCCGCCGACACCCGGGCGGCGTGGCCGGCCAGCTCGGCGCGGGCCGCGGTGCGCTCCTCGGTCAGGGCGGCGATGCGGTCGTCGTCGCCTTCGAGCTCGGCCAGGCGCAGGGCGCCGTCGGAGGCCCAGGCGATGACGTCGGAGAGCTTGGGCCCGTACTTGCGCATCAGGCTGTTGAGGTCGCTGATGCGCTGCTGGACGTCGGCCAGCCGGCGCGGGTCGGCCTCGATGGAGTCGGCGTAGGCGGCCAGCTCGGTGGAGACGTCGGCCAGCAGGAACGAGGCCTCGTCCAGGCGCTGGGCCAGCTCGGCCAGGGCCGGGTCGTGCCCGCGCGCGGCCTCCAGGGCCCGGGTCGCCTCGGACACCAGCGACAGGGCGTTGATCGACGCCGGGTCGTCCGGGCTGCCGGCCAGCGCCATGTGCGCGCCACCGGAGGCGGTGCGCAGGGTGTCGGCGTGGCCCAGGCGCTCGGCCTCGGCGCCCAGCTCGGCGTCCTCGTCCTCGGCCGGCTCCAGGCGCTCGACCTCGGCCAGGCCGAAGCGCAGCAGGTCCGCCTCCTGGGCGCGCTCGCGGGCGCGGGTGGTCAGCTCCTCGAGCGTGGTCTCGATCTTCTTCAGGCGGTCGAAGCAGGCCTTGTACTCGGCCAGGGGTTCGGCCACGGCCGGGCCCGCGTAGCGGTCCAGCGCCTGGCGCTGGCGGGCCGGCTGCAACAGCGACTGCTGCGCGGACTGGCCGTGCATGGCCACCAGGTCGTCGGCCAGGCCGCCCAGGACGCCGATGGGGACGGCGGCGCCGCCCAGGCTCGCGCGCGAGCGCCCCTCCAGCGATACCGACCGGGAGATGATGAGCTCTGCCGTGTCCTTGCCGACGGGCTCGAGCTCGGCGCCGGCCTCGGCGGCGGCCAGACCCGCGGGCCCCTTGGGGTCCACGACCAGGCGGCCCTCGACCGAGGCCCGCTCGGCGCCGGGACGGACCAGCGCGGAGTCCGAGCGGCCGCCGAACAGCAGCCCCAGACCCGTGACCACCATCGTCTTGCCGGCGCCGGTCTCGCCGGTGACGGCCGTGAATCCGGGCGACAGCTCCAACACCGCGTCCTCGATGACGCCGAGGCCGCGAATCCTCATCTGCTCCAGCACAGGTACGACACTAGGTCTTCCCGGCCCGGAAGCGGTACCTGCGCGCCGGATTCGTCCGTTTAGGGGGCGAAGTTCACGGCGAAGTTCACGGCCCTGACACGATGTCAGGGGCCGCCTCGGGCCGCCTGGAGACTGCGGGGAGACCGATGGAGGCCGCGGGGAGACCGCGCTACTTCTCCACCCGCCAGCCGTCCACCGGCAGCGCGAACTTGGCCACCAGCCGGTCGCTGAACGGCGCCCGGTGCAACCGCGCGAACCGCACCGGCACGGCCCCGCGCCGCACCTCCACGCGCGCCCCGGCCGCCAGGTCCAGCACCCGGCGTCCGTCGCACCACATCACAGCGCCCTTGCTCCCCGCCTCGTCGCCGTTGGGCTGGAGCTCCAGCGCCAGCAGCGAGTGCGGGGAGACCACCAGCGGCCGGGCGAACAGCGCGTGCGCGCTGATCGGGACCAGCAGCAGCGCGTCCAGGTCCGGCCAGACGATCGGGCCGCCGGCGGAGAAGTTGTAGGCCGTGGAGCCGGTCGGGGTGGCGAAGATGACGCCGTCGCAGCCCCACTTGGACAGCGGCCGGCCGTCGATGGAGACCAGCACCTCCAGCATGCGCTCGCGCGAGGCCTTCTCCACGCTGGCCTCGTTCAGCGCCCAGGACCGGTCCACGACCTGGCCGTCCTGGCTCACCTCGACGTCGAGCGTCATCCGCTCCTCGACCGTGTAGTCGCGGGCGACGATGCGGTCCACGACGAAGGCCAGGTCCTCGTACTCGGCCTCGGCCAGGAACCCGACCCGGCCCAGGTTCACGCCCAGCAGCGGCACCCCGGCCGAGCGCGCCACCTCCGCGCCGCGCAGCATCGTCCCGTCGCCGCCGAGCACCACCACCAGCTCGATGTCCTCCAGCGCCTCGGCGCCGAGCGCGCAGACCGGGGCGTCGGTCTCCAGCTCCCCCGCCTCGCCCGCCAGCACCCGCACGCCGACCCCGCTGGCCCACAGCCGCGCCACCGTGTCCCGCGCGGCGTCCAAGGCCACCTGCCGGCCGGTGTGGACGACCAACAGCACGTTGCGCTCGCCGTGTCCCATCAGCTCAGTCCCCAGACCCCTCGTCGCTACCGTTACCGCCGTTACCGCCGTTGCCGCCGCTGCGGCCGCCGCCGTCGCTGTGGTCGCCGCCGTCGCCGCAGTCGCCACCGTTGCCGTTGTCGCTGCCCCCGATGTCGAAGCCGAACCGCCCGTCCCCGGCCGGCCCCTCCTTGATGGCCCGCGCCAGGTCCTCCTCCCGCAGCGGCGGCGCGTCGGCCCGCAGCCACAGGAAGTACTCCACGTTGCCGGCCGGCCCCGGCAGCGGGCTGGCGGCCACGCCGCGCACCCCGAGCCCGGCCAACGCCGCCGCGGCGGCCACGTCCCGCACCGCCTCGGCGTGCAGGGCCACGTCGCGCACCACGCCTCCGGATCCCAGCCGCTCCCGGCCGACCTCGAACTGCGGCTTGACCATCAGCGTCAGGTCCGCCTCCGGAGTCGCGCAGGCGGCCAGCGCCGGCAGCACCAGCCGCAAGGAGATGAACGAAAGATCGCCCACCACGAGTTCCACCGGCCCGCCGATCATCTCCGGCGCCAGGTCCCGGACGTTGGTGCGGTCCAGCACGGTGACCCGCTCGTCGGTGCGCAGCGACCAGGCCAGCTGGCCGTAGCCGACGTCGACGGCGACCACGTGCGCGGCGCCGTTGCGCAGCAGCACGTCGGTGAACCCGCCGGTGGAGGCCCCGGCGTCCAGGGCCCGGCGGCCGGCGAAGCTCAGGCCCTGGCCGGCGAAGGCGGCCAGCGCGCCGGCGAGCTTGTGCCCGCCGCGCGAGACGTACTCCGGGCCCTGATCCGCCTCGGCGACCACGATCGCCGCGGAGGTCTGGACCTGGGTGGCCGGCTTGGCCGCGGCCTGCCCGCCGACGCTGACCCGGCCGGCCTCGATGAGCTCGCGGGCCTGCTCGCGCGAGCGGGCGAGGTTGCGGCGGACCAGCTCGGCGTCCAGGCGGCGCCGGGCGGTCACCGCGGGCCCTGGGCGCCCGCGGGCTGCTCGGACAGGATCGCGCGCAGCTCGGTGTGGACGGCGTCGTACACGTCGGCGTGGCCCGGCAGCGGGGTGTCGGGCAGCCCGGCGAGCCGGTCCAGCGCGTCGTCCACGCGGCGGTCGCCGGAGTGCTCGTAATCCACTGGGAAGTCGGCGGTGTCCGCGGTCTCATGGAAGGCGGCCGCCGGCCCGCCGGCGGACAGATCGTCCTGCGCGACGCCCGCGTCGAACTCGCCGGAGTCGTTGTGGTCCATGCTCGCGCCGCTCGCCTTCGGTTGCCGGTTGTTCACCACGAACGCTATCGCGTCGGACCGGCTCGGCGCCGGTCCCGCCGCCCGCGCCCCGGCCGACGAACTACGACAAGCTGTAGCAGAACGGAAAGGTCGCCGGAAAGCCACCGCGGATTCACAATTGCCATCCGCGATATAGCGCAACTACCCGCCGTCATTCCTTCAGGAACCGATGAAAACCTGGTCAGAGCGTCTCCTGAATGGCATCCACCGTTAACTCGCTACTCTTTCGAGTGACATTCACGTGGTGCCCACATCCGCTAACATCTGCGGCTGTCGAGGTGATTCCCACGCCTCATCCGCGTGGGGAGCCTGAGGTCTGCCGCGTCGCCGGCGCCGATTCGTGAGGGGGTCGCCGGCATGGCGATGATGGCGGGCGACGGCCCGTGGATGGACCGCTTGACCACGGCCTACAAGCAGCCGTGGAGCCGCCGCAAGGCCGCCGCCTGGTGGATCGCCGCGGCCACGCTGGTCTTCGGCGTCGGGCTGATAGCCGGCAAGGGCGGGAACCCGCTGATCGACCTGAAGGTCTACCGGGACGGCGGGATCTCCTTCATGAAGGACCTGCCGCTGTACACGGCCCGCTTCCCGCACCCGCTGAAAGGCCCCGACCTGCCCTTCACCTACCCGCCGTTCGCGGCCGTGGTCTTCAGCGTGCTGGGCTTCGTCGGGTACTACCTGGCCGCGGTCCTGATGGTGGCGATCGGGTTCACCGCCCTGACCTGGACCCTGTACCTGGTGCTGCGCAGCCGCGCCGGAGGCCGGTTCCTGCCCGAACCCACGCCCCGGGTGCTGGTCACCCTCACGCTGGCCAGCCTGGTGCTGGAGCCGATCAGCAGCACCTTCCTGCACGGCCAGATCAACCTGCTGCTGATGGGCCTGGTCGCCACCGACGCCCTGGGCCCCAAGACCCGGCTGCCGCGCGGCGTGCTGGCCGGCATCGCCGCGGCGATCAAGCTGACCCCGGCGGTGTTCCTGCTCTACTTCGTGGCGCGCCGGCAGTGGAAGACCGCCTCCAACATGGCCGCCGCCTTCGTCGGCGCGACCTCGCTGAGCTTCATCCTGGCGCCCCGCGACAGCAAGGCGTACTGGACCGAGACGGTCTTCGACCCCACGCGCATCGGCGACCTCGGATACGCCGCCAACCAGTCCCTGCGCGGCGGACTGCACCGGCTCGGCGGCCTGCCGGGCATGGCCATGTCGATGAAGACCGAGGAGCACCTCTGGTTCGGGCTGTCGATGATCGTCATCGCCCTGACCTACCTCGGCGCGCGCCGCGCGATCCGGCGCGGGGACACGGTCTGCGCGCTGGCCGTGACGGCCGCCTGCCAGCTGCTCATCTCCCCGGTCTCCTGGTCGCACCACTGGGTGTGGATCGCGCCGATGCTGCTGCCCCTGGCGATCCAGATCGTGCGCGGCCGCGAGCGGCTGAAGATCGCGGGCCTGGTCCTGCTCACCGCGGTGTTCCTCATCGGCCCGCTACTGCTCTTCCCGGTGGACCACGGCCTGGAGATGCACTGGGGCTGGTGGGAGAACCTCATCGGCGACGCCTACATGCTCATCACGCTGTCGTTCGTGGTCTGGGCCGCGGTGGCGCGCCGGAGCGAGAAGGCAGCCGCCGACGCGCCGCTGCCGGCGCCGCGCGTGACGACCGCGAGCACCGCGCTCACACCGGCCGAGGTGCGTTAGGGTCACGCGCGTGGCCACCATCGAGGAATGCCGGGAAGCGCTGAAGGAGTTCGCCGGGAAGCTCGGCGACATGGACGAGTCGAGCAAGAAGCTCGTACGGACCGTGAGCCTGAAGGTCCCGGACCTGAACGTGACCTTCCACGGCACACTGCGCGAGGGCTCGCTGGAGGACGTCACCACCGAGCCCCGCGACCGGGCGCAGATCCGGCTCACGATCACCAGCGACGACCTGATCGCGCTGGTGGCCGGGGACCTGAACTTCGCCTCGGCGTGGGCTCGGGGCCGGGTGAAGCTGGAGGCCTCGATCTCGGACCTGCTGCGACTGCGCAAGCTGCTGTGAGGCCGGCGCCGGAGGCGGCGTCGGCCTCCTCGGCCCCTTCGACCCCCTCAACAAACCGGCAGAGCTGCCTGTAAGTTGGTGCGCGTGACATCCCCCGCGCGCCGCACCCAGGAGGAGCGCTCCGCCGCCACCCGCCGCCTGCTGCTCGACGCGACCGTCGAGTGCCTGGTGAAGCACGGTTACGCCGGTACCACCACCACGCGGGTCTCCGAGCTGGCCGGGGTCTCCCGGGGCGCGCAGGTGCACCACTTCGCGACCAAGGACGAGCTGGTGGTGGCCGCCGTGCGGCACCTGGCTGAGCAGCAGGCGCAAGTGGTACTTACGAGGCCGGATCTGCTTGCCGGCTCGGCCGACCCGGTCGGGGACGCGCTGGAGCTGCTGTGGAAGGCGCATCAGGGCCCGACCTTCGACGCCGCGATCGAGCTGTGGGTGGCCGCGCGGACCGATCCGGACCTGCGGGAGGCGACGGCCGCGTTCGAGCGGACGCTCACCGCGCGGCTCATGGAGGTCTCCGAGATCCTGTTCGGGGCGCGGGTGACCGGGCTGCCGGACTTCCAGCTGCGGCTGCTCACCGCGCTGGAGGCGATCCGGGGGCTGCGGATGGTGTCGTTCCTGCACCCGTATCCCTCGGCCCGGCTCGACGAGCGGTGGCAGAGGTCGAAGGCGCTGCTGCGGCCGTTGTTCGAGCAGGCGGATCGACGCTCAACCTGATACACCGTCAGATATGCCGTTGGACCTCCGGGAGGGCGCATGGCCGGGCCGCTGCAGGGACTGAAGGTCGTGGAGATCGCGGGCATCGGGCCCGGACCGTTCGCCGCGATGCTGCTCGCCGACCTCGGCGCCGAGGTGGTCCGGGTCGACCGGCCCGGCGGCGGCGGGCTGTCGCTGGGCGACAAGGACGTGCTCAACCGGGGCCGGCGCTCGGTGGCCGTGGACCTGAAGCACCCCGGCGGCGCCGAGGTGGTGCTGCGGCTGGCCGAGCAGGCGGACGTGCTGATCGAGGGCTACCGGCCGGGGGTGGCCGAGCGCCTGGGCATCGGCCCGCAGGCCTGCCTGGCCCGCAACCCGAAGCTGGTCTACGGCCGGATGACCGGCTGGGGCCAGGACGGCCCGCTGGCCCCGACCGCCGGCCACGACATCGGCTACATCGCCGTCACCGGCGCCCTGCACGCCATCGGCCGCGCCGACGGCCCCCCGCAGGTCCCGCTGAACCTGGTCGGCGACTTCGGCGGCGGCTCGATGTACCTCGTGGTGGGCATCCTGGCGGCGGTGTGGGAGGCGGCCCGCTCCGGGCGCGGACAGGTCGTGGACGCCGCGATCGTCGACGGCACCGCGCACTTGGCGGCGATCCTGCACGGCTTCGTCAGCCTGGGCCTGTGGCGCGACAAGCGCGGCACCAACCTGCTGGACACCGGCGCGCCGTACTACGACGTCTACGAGACCTCCGACGGGGAGTACATGGCGGTCGGCGCGATCGAACCCCAGTTCTTCGCCGAGCTGGTGAGCCTGCTCGGCATCGCCGGCCGCGCACCGGAGCAGAACGACCGCGAACGCTGGCCGGAACTGCGGACCCTGATCGCCCAGACCTTCCGCACCCGAACCCGCGAGGAGTGGACGGACGTGTTCGCCGGCAGCGACGCCTGCGTGGCCCCGGTCCTGGCCGCGAAGGAGGCGGCGAAGCACCCGCACCTGGCCGCCCGCGGCACGCTGGTGGAGCGCGACGGGCTCACACAGCCGGCCCCGGCGCCCCGCTTCTCGCGGACCTCGGCCGAGCTGGGCCTGCCGCCGTGCGGCCCCGGGGCGCACACGCGGGAGGCGCTGGCGGCGTGGGGGTTCGAGGACGTGGAGGCCTTGGTGGAGGCCGGAGCGGTAGTGCAGGGCTGAGGGTTCAGCCGAGGGTGACCTTGACGACCTGGGTCGAGGGGAAGGCGACCGTGCCGTGCTCGTTCTTGGCGAACACCCAGCCCTCGGCGAAGGCCACGGAGTTGGTCGGGTAGTCGCCCTCATCCACGAGCACGATGCGGATCGCCGGACGCCATTCGAGATCCTTCATGCCGCCAGCCTGGGCACAGACCGCCGGGGGTGCGACGTGGCAGGTCCAGGCAGGGGATGCCGGCGACCTGCGCCTGCCCTGCTGGCCGGTCGGCCTCGCGCACCAGGCCATAGGCCGACCCGACCCGCGAGCCTTCGCGCGCGGCAACCCCGGCGATCCCTGCCGCCGGCCAGCCCCCACTGCCCTACTGCCCCTACTGCAACTGCGCCAGCGCCTCCTCGGCGTCGACCTTCCCGCCGTAGTCCCACACCGCCGCGCACATCGCCCGCAGCCCGTCGATCCGGTCGCCGTGGCCGTGCAGCACCACCTGCTCGGACACCACCGCGGCGCTCCAGCGCGCCGAGACGAAGTTCACGCCCTCGCGGGTCGGCGCGACGTGCGAGTTCAGCAGGCCGCGCAGGTCCTCGGCCAGGTAGCTCGGGCGGCGCTCCGGCGGGGCCGCGAGCAGGTCGCGGGCCGTGGTCACGCCGGTGAAGACCAGCAGGCTGTCGGTGTTGCCGCGGACCGCGCCCTCGATGTCGGTGTCCAGGCGGTCGCCCACGATCAGCGGCCGGGTGGCGCCCGAGCGCAGGATCGACTCGCGGTGCAGCGGCAGCTCCGGCTTGCCCGCGACCTGCGGGATCACGCCGGAGGCGGCGCCGACCGCGGCGACCAGCGTGCCGTTGCCGGGGGCGATGCCGCGGGAGGTGGGGACCGTGGTGTCGGTGTTGGTGGCGATCCAGGGCACGCCGCGGCGCACCGCGTAGGTGGCCTCGGCCAGGTCCTTCCAGCCCAGGTCCGGGGAGTAGCCCTGGACCACGATGTCGGGCATGTCGTCGGCGGAGGCCACCGGCTTCAGGCCCAGCTCGCGCACCGCCGCCATCAGCCCGTCGCCGCCGATCACCAGGACCCGGCCGCCCTCGCCGACGCAGGCCGTCGCCATCCGGGCCGCGGCCTGCGCCGAGGTCACCACCTCGCTGGCGGTGGCCGGGACGCCGAGCTCGTTGAGGTGCTCGGCGACGGCCTCCGGCGTGCGGGAGGCGTTGTTGGTCACGTAGGCGCGGCGCATGCCGCGGTCGTGCGCGGCCCGCAGCGCCTCGGCGGCGTGCGGCACCGCGTCCGCGCCGCGGTACACCACGCCGTCCAGGTCCAGCAGGGCCGTGTCGTACGCCTCGGCGAGCGGCTTCTGCGACGTCAGGAAGGGCACGAGCCCGGCGCTGCCGGCGCCCTCGGTGGTCTCAGCGGTCACACCACTATCTGATCACATCCCGGTGCTCAGGTGTCGGCCAGCCCCTTCTTGCCGGTCTGTTCCCGCAAAGTGGACCTGGCAGCGCGCAGGGCGTTGGCATAGTGGCGGATTTCCGGCCGCATCGCGGCCGCGGCCGACAGGTGCTCGACGGCGACATCCATCTGGCCGAGTTTGGCCGCGGCCAGGCCCCAGCCGAACTGCGCGTAGTCGTCGTCCGGGCTCACATGCGCCAGCTGCGCGAAGCTCTCCACGGCCTGCTCGTACAGGCCGCCGTCGAAGTGGGCGCGGGCCAGTGCCTCCAGCACCGGCGCGGAGTCGGGGGTCTTCAGCGCGACCTTGGTGAGCAGCTGCGCCGCGGCGGCCGGATCGCCGGCCTCCAGCAGCTGCACGCCTTGCCGGTACCAGTCAGCGGCCTCTCCGGTGGGCTCGCCGACACCGTCCTCGGCGTCGTACTCACCGTATCGCTCAGACATAAGATCCTCCGTCGTCCTCGGCTCCCGCTACCGGCTCCCCATCCGTGACACCTTGTTGCCGTCTTTCCTTTCCACCCTCCACCCACGTCATGCGCCCACCCGTCACCCACCGCCGCCCGTTAAGGAAACGCTACGCGCTGCTGTATTGAATTGCTCCGAACCGTACGATGCGTGCATGGCACACAACGATCCGCAGGCACTCAGAATCCTCCCCTTCCGGGGACTGCGGTTCGCGCCGGACCGGGTCTCCGACCCGTCGGCGGTCACTTCGCCACCGTACGACATGATCGGTCCGGATGAGGCCAGGCGGCTGGCCGACATCGAGGAGCACAACGTAGTGCGCCTGATCCTGGCCGCGCCCGAAGAGCTGGCCGGCGGGCCCGGCGCACCGGTGCGCTACCACCGCGCGGCCACGTCGCTGCGGTCGTGGATCGACGACGGGGTGCTGCGGCAGGACAGCGAGGCGGCGTTCTACGTGTACGAGCAGACCGGCCGCGGCGGACGGCAGCGCGGACTGATCGCTCTGGTAGAGCTCGACGATGCCGAGCCCGCCCCGGCCCACCGCGCGATCCTGCCGCACGAGGCCGTGACCGACTCGGTGGTCACCGACCGCCTGGCGCAGATGCGCGCCACCGACGCCCACATCGAGCCGATCCTGCTCACCTACGAGGGCGACCGCACCGTCTCGGACCTGCTGGACGGCGTCGCCGACCGGACCGAGCCGCTGACCGCGGCCATCACCGCCGACGGCACCGAGCACCGCCTGTGGGCCCTGACCGACCCGGCGGCAACCGCCCGCATCGCCGCCGACCTGCTCTGGCACCGCGCCCTGATCGCCGACGGCCACCACCGCCACGCCGCCTACCGCCGCCTGCGCGCCGAACGCGGCGGCCCGGCGGCGTACGGCCTGGCCCTGCTGGTCGACACCAGCCGCTACCCGCTGAGCCTGCACGCGATCCACCGCGTCCTGCCGCACGTCCCCCTGAAGACGGCGGTCACGCAGGCCGGCAAGGTCTTCGCGGTCCGCGAGACCTCCGACCCGCACCACGCCCTGGACGCGATCCCCGCGGGCGAGCACGCCTTCGTCCTGTCGAACGGCACGACGCACTACCTGCTCACCGCCCCCGACCCGGCGGTCCTGGCCGAGACCGTCCCGGCCGACAAGCCGGCGGCCTGGCGCGCCCTGGACGCGACCGTGCTCCACCACGTCCTGGTCGAGGCGATCTGGCAGCTCCCGGACACCCCCGAGGAGGTCCGCTTCGACCACGACCCGGTCCACGCGGTCGCCGAGGCGGCGCGCATCGGCGGCACCGCCGTCCTGCTCCGCCCGACCACCGAGGACGTGGTGCGCCAGCTCGCCGGGGCCGGGGTGCTGATGCCGCGCAAGTCCACGGCGTTCGGCCCGAAGCCGGCGACGGGGCTGGTCATGCGGTTACTGGAGGAGTAGCTCCCCGATCGAGCAACTCCCCGATCCGCCCCCGCGACCAGGCGCCGTCCGCGATCACCACCCGGTACCCCACCGCCAGCCGCTCCCCCGCCGCCAGCACCCGGGGCTGCCGGAACGCCAGCGACGGGTTCACCCCGGGGTAGTCCTCGCTGCGCACGAACCACTCGGGCGCCGCGCCGTCCGGGACGAACACCAGCGTGGCGAAGCCGTCACGCTCGTCGAACTCCCCGATGTACGCCAGCCACCGCGCGCGCTCCCCCATCAGCGCCTCGGCGCCTTCCAAGCCGTTCGCGGCCAGCACCCGGCCGCCGGTGAACGACCGGGGCCCGCGCCAGAAGAAGCCGCAGTAGCCGGCCCGGTCGCGGCCGAGCACCGTCGGGCTCTTGAACGCCACCGGGCCGGCGCCGAGCGTTCGCAGTTCGCTGCGGAACTCCAACGTCCAGCAGCCCGCCTCGGGATCCACGGAGCGGACCGCGAACGTCCGCCGCTCGGCCAGGACCGGGGCTCCATCGGCGCCGATCCACGCCAGCTCTGCGGCGACCGTGCCGTCGGGAAGCACCTCGAAGGAGTTCGTGGCGATCCGGCCGACGTCGCCGAGGTCGACGTAGCCACGGCCGTCGACGTAGCTCGGGCCGCCCCAAAAGTTGGAGCCCGCCACATACGGCACCGCCATGGTCAGGCCTTTGTGCCACCGGTGGTCGTACGGACGGTGCCCGGTCACCACACCTCCGGCCAGTGTCCGTATCGGATGGAGATACGGGGCGCGGCACTCGCGGGCCGGGATCGCCTCGTCGGCGAACCGGGCACGCAGCACCTCCACCGCGCCTACACGGACGCTGACCTCGTCGCCGTTCGCGCTCACGACAGGTGCGGCCGGTAATCCGGAATCCGAGGCGGTCACTGGCCCTCCCGGCTTTGCTAGCCTTCCTGTGACCGTTCACGAGAACGATCCGCGACAGATCCTCAACGGAGGTGGTCCCGTGCGTCAACCCCCGGCCGTCGCCCCGAAGGTCGCACCGAAAGCCACCCCGACCGTCGCCTTGGTCGGCGTCCACGGCCACGGCCGGTGGCACGCGCAACGCATCGCCGAGCTCGAACGGGCCGGCCGACTACTGCTGACAGCGGTGGCCGACCCGCATCCGCCCGAGCCCGGCACTATCCCGGACGGCGTCGCCCGCCACGCGACCCTCGACGACCTGCTGGCCGCCGTGTCCCCGGACATCACGCTCATCGCCACACCCACCCCCACGCACTTCGCCCTGGCCGAAGCCGCCCTTCGCGCCGGCTCCGACGTCCTGCTGGAGAAGCCGCCGGTCACCGGCCTGGCCGAGCTCGCGGCCCTGCGCACGACCGCGGCCGAGACCGGCCGGATCGTGCAGGTCGGCTTCCAGTCGCTGGGCTCGGCCGCGCTGCCGGCGCTGCGCACGCTGATCGCGGACGGCACGATCGGCGAGGTCACCGGCATCGGGGCGGCCGGGGCCTGGTGTCGGCCGGAGACGTACTGGCAGCGCGCGCCGTGGGCCGGGAAGCGCTGGATGAACGGGGTGCCGGCGCTGGACGGCGCGCTGACCAACCCGTTCGCGCACGCGGTCGTCACCGCGCTGGCCGTCCTCGGCAAGGACGCGATGACGCAGGTCCCCGAGCGGACGCAGCTGGAGCTGTTCCACGCGAACCCCGTCGAGGCCGACGACACCTCCGCGGTCCGGATCGAACTGCCGGGCGCGCCGCCGATCGTGGTCGCGGTTTCGGTCTGCGCCCCGAAGGCCTCCGAGATCGATCCGTGGGTGCGGGTCCAGGGCACCGAGGGCGAGGCGGTTTTCCACTACACCGCCGGTCAGCTGACCGTCTCCCGTTCTACCTCTGGTGTGAGCACCGGCGTTGAGGAACTGAGCAAGACGGAACTGAACAAGACCTTCCCCGAGGCCGATCTGCTGGCGAACCTCCTGGACCACCGCGAGCGCCCCGACGAGGTGCCGCTGATGGTCCCGTTGGAGGACACCGTCGGCTTCACAGCCGTGCTGGAGGCGGTGCGGGACGCGCCCGAACCCCATGCGATCCCCGCGGAGTACGTCTCGTTCGAGCACTCGAAGGTAGGACGGGCGAGAACACTGGCCGGCGTCGTCGAACTCGTGCAGGCCTGCGCACGGGATCGACTGCTGTTCTCCGAAGCCGGTGCCCCTTGGGCACTTCCCGATCACTGAACGGACACCTCGCGGTCGGCGGCCTGCGCTAGGGTCGCCGGCCATGGGAATAGCCGAAAGACTGTTCGGGTCGGCCCGCGACCGGTTCGGCAAAGAGGTCGCGGCCCGGGTCAGAGCGGTGGACTCCGTGGCGTGCGCGGACTACGACCCGGAGAAGTTCCAGGTGGTGTATCAGGGGGCTCAGGGCGGCGAGCCGGCGGTCATCAACCTGGAGACGGTCTTCCGCGAGAGCCAGGGCGCCCCGGCCGCGGTGCGCAAGGCCGCCATCGGCCGGCTGGTCGACGTCGCCGCGCTGCCGCCGACGCCGGACGACTGGGCCGACGTGCAGCCCGCGGTACGCCCCGTCCTCCGTCCGATCCCGGCCGACCCGAAGTTCGACATCGTCAGCCGACCCGCCGGGCCCTACCTGGCGGAGATGCTGGTCGTCGACACCCCCTCGGCGATGCGCTACGCCGGCTGCGCGGACCTGGCGCGCTGGGGCGTCAGCGCCGAGGAGGCGTTCGACGCCGCGCACCGGAACATGGCCCGCACGGTCACCACGTCCCTGGACGAAGCACGCCGCCGCGAGGGCAGCACCGAGCCGACCCGCCTGACCGACAACGGCGACGCCTACCTGACCTCCCTGCCGCTGGTCCAGGGCTGGCTGGCGACCGTGCAGCGCATCGCCGGCGCCCGCCCCCTGGCCTTCCCGGTCAGCAACAACACCCTGCTGCTGGCCTACGAGACCGACGACGCCGAGGCCCTGACCAAGGCCTTCGAGGTGGCCGAGCACGAATGGCGCGAGGCCGCGCGCCCGATCAGCCCGGCCCCGCTGACCGTCGACGAGGACGGCACGGTGGTCCTGTACCAGGCCCCGAAGGAGCACCGAGCCCACGCGGCGGTCAAGCACGCGCAGATCCTGCTCGCCATGGACGCCTACGGCCCGCAGACGGAGTACCTGCGCGGCATAGCAGGCTCCGGCGACCCCTTCCCAGCCGCTCTGAAGGGCTTCCGCGACCCGTCCGGCGCCGAGGTCACGGCCGCCTCCTGGGCCGACGACGACACCTCGCTGCTGCCGGAGGCGGACCTGGTCGCGTTCCCGAAGCGCGAGCAGGAGATGCTGATGGTGCCCTGGTCGGTGGTCGTCGAGGAGGCGGGACTGACGCCCGCCGAGGGGTACCACCCGACGCGGTACCAGGTCGGCGGCTGGCCGGACGACGACGTGATGGAGCGCATCGCGAAGCTGGCCGCGGAGGCTTGAGCACGCCGGCTCGGGATATGCGATGCGGCCCGGGCGGGCCGGCACCGCGCAGGTAGCGCCTACAGCCAGCCGGTCAGCCAGAAATACCGGCTACCGGCTACCGGCACGCCACCCAGCCCGCGCCTGTCCCTACTCCCGCCGCACCGGCGCCGTCGACTCCCGCACGACCAGCTGGCTCGGCAACACCGCCGGCACCGGCGCCACCTTCGTCCCGCGCAGCATCCCGATCAACGTCCGGGCGGCGCGCTGGCCGAGCTCGGAGCTGAAGATGCGCACCGTGGTCAGCGACGGCGTCAGCAGCGCGGCGGTCGGGGTGTCGTCGAAGCCGACGACCGACACCTCGCGCGGGACCGAGATGCCGCGTTCGCGCAGCAGCCGCATCGCGCCGATGGCCATGGCGTCGTTGAAGGCCAGGACCGCGGTCGGCGGGTCGGGGCGGTCGAACAGGGTCTGGGCGGCCCGGTGGCCGGATTCCAGGGAGAACTCGCCAGCGGCGATCAGGTCCTCCTCCAGCGGCACGCCGGCATCCGCGGCCGCCCGGCGGCAGCCGCGCAGGCGCGCCCGCTGGGCCAGGTTGGTCGGATTGGTCGGGCTGCCGCCGGCGATCAGGGCGATGCGGCGGTGACCCAGCGCCAGCAGGTGCTGGGTCGCGCCGTAGGCGCCGCTTTCGTCGTCGGGCCGGACCGAGGGGACGGCCAGGGCCACGTGCCCGATGGCCACCACCGGGTAGCCGGCCTCGACCAGCAGCCCGATGCCCTCGTCGCCCATGCCCGCCTCGACGATGACGCCGTCCACCGCGCGGCGGCGCACCAGGCGGCGGTGCGCGGACAGCTCCAGGTCCTCAGCGTCGGGGCTGGAGATCAGCACGCTGAAGTCGTTCTCGGCGGCCACCCGGTCCACGCCGCCGACGGTCTGCACGAAGTGCGCGTTCGCGAAGGTCACCTCGACCGGGAACGGCAGCACCAGGCCGATCGTGTCGGTGCGGGCACGGGCCAGCGCGCGGGCGGCGAGGCTGGGCCGGTAGTTGAGCTCGCGCATCGCGGCCAGGACGCGCTCGCGGGTCTCCGGGGCGACGCCGCCGGCGTCGTTGATGACCCGCGAGACCGTCTGGTAGGACACGCCGGCCCGGTCGGCGACGTGCCGCATGGTGGTCTGTCCCGTGGATTTCATGTCGGCGTTCACGCTAGCGCACGAACATGTGACCGTTCACGAGGCGCCACACCACCGCCCGGCAATCACTCCTCCACGACAGTCCCGCCCCACTCGGCCGGATCCACATCCCGCACGCTCTCGCAGAACTCCCACCGATGGCCGGCCAGGTCGTCGACCGTGAACTGCAACTCCCCGAACGGCTGCTCGGCCAGGTCCCCGACGATCGAGGCACCGTGCGACTTCACCCGCTCGTACTGCGCCCGCACGTCCTCGACCCGGACCTTCAACAGATGGGTCTCAACACCGGCCTGCGGCGCCGTACGAGCTCCGCGCACGTCGGCGATGATGACGGCCCCGTCCTCCCCGATGCGCATCTGCGACCGGTGGTCCTCACCGATCCGGATGCGCTCGGCGAACCCGAAGACCTCCGTCAGCCACTCCACGGCGGCCCGGACGTCCGGATACACCAGCACCGGGATGACGGTCGCAGACGGGATCGAGCGATTTGTCTTCACGGGCTCACGCTAACCGCGCCCACTGACAAACGCGCGGCCAAGCACGCAGCCAAACACCCGGCCAAACGCGCGGCCGGTGCGGGCGACCCCTGTAGAAGTCGCCCGCACCGGCCGCTGGCTACCTGCTACCTGCTACCGACCACCGGTCAGCGTGAACGGCGCCGACAGGTCGACGTCGTACGGCGTGGTGTCAGCCTCCTTGTCGATCTGCAGCACGTACCCGCCCGGCTCGACGGTCGGCGGCCCGGAGGCGTCGATGTCGCCCTGGCTCCGGGCCAGCGCCGAGGCCGGGAAGGTGACCTTCACGGTCTGCGACGCCCCGGCGGCCAGGGTCACCCGGGTGAACCCGACCAGCCGCTGCGGCGGCTCCGCGGACGAGCTGACCGGCTGGGCCACGTACAACGGCACGACGTCCGTCCCCGATCGAGTACCGGTGTTGGCAACGGTGAGCGTCGCGGTGAGGCTGCCGCGCGCCGAGGCGCTCGGCGTCACCGACAGCCCCGAGTGGCTGAAGGTGGTGTAGGAGAGCCCGTACCCGAACGGGTAGAGCGGGTTGTAGGCGTGTCCGGGCCCTGAGCCGGTCCCGGGCAGCTGGTCGAAGAACTTCGGCTCGTCGCCCAGCGGGGACGGCGCGCTGCCGTCGAAGTCCCCGCCGACGGCCGGCGCGTCGGACGGCCAGCTGATCGACAGGTGCCCGCTCGGGTCGGTCTTGCCGAACAGCACGTCCGCCACGGCCTGCCCGGCCTCGGTGCTGCCCTGGTAGGCCATCAGCACCGCGTCGGCCTTCTCCGCCGAGCCCAGTCCGACCGGACGGCCGGCCTCGACCACGACGATCACCGGCTTGCCGGTCGCCTCCAGCGCCGAGATCAGCGCCTGCTGGTCCGGAGGCAGGGCCGGGGCCGGGTTGTCGCCGAGGCCTTCGGCGTACGCCTTCTCCCCGACCACAGCGACGTAGGCGTCGGTGTTGGGAGCGGCGGCCACAGCTGCGGCCTGGTCAGGGATGGAGGTGGCCTGTGTGTCGGCGCCCAGGATGCCGGTCTGCACCGTGGTGCCCGGCGGGATCTGGTCCGGGGAGCCCATGCAGCACACGTGCCCGGCACCGGCGACACCCTGCCAGCTCACGCTCCAGCCGCCGAGCTGGTTGGTCATCGAGTCGGCGCTCGGGCCGGTGACCACCACGCGGGCGCCCGCGGCCAGCGGCAGCACGCTGTTCTGGTCGCGCAGCAGCGTGATCGACTCCTGCGTGGCCTTCAGCGTCTGGTCGCGCCCGGAGGTCACCACGGCGTCGGCGGCCCCGGCGTTCAGGCACGGCTTGCTCGGATCGGCCACACAGGGCTGGTCGAACAGGCCGAGCTGGAACTTCATGGTGAGGATGCGGCGCACGGCGTCGTTGATCGTCGACATCCGGATCTTGCCGTCGCCGACGTCCTGGACGATCGCGCTCTGCCACTGGTCCGGGCCGTTGACCTCCATGCTCATGTCCAGGCCGGCGTTCACCGCCTCGGCCACGGCGTCGGGCAGGCTCCCCGCGATGTGGTACGAGGTCTGCAGGGCCTGCACGTCCTGGTAGTCGCTGATGATGACGCCCTTGAAGCCCATCTGGCCGCGCAGGATGTCGGTCAGCAGGTAGTGCGAGGAGGTGGCCGGCACGCCGTTGATGGAGCCGGAGTCGACCATCACCGCGTCGGCGCCGGCGTTGATCGCCCCGGCGTAGGACGGCAGGATCGTGCTCTGCAGGTAGTTCAGGGGCAGCAGGGCCTCGTTGCGGTCGTGGCCGTTGACCGACTCCGAGTACCCGGCGAAGTGCTTGACGGTCGCGCTGACGTCCAGGCCGCCGGCCGGGGCCGGGGTCTGCAGGCCGGTAACGTTTGCGGCGCCCATCGCGGAGGACAGCGCCGGCTCCTCGGCCCATGTCTCGTAGGTACGGCCCCAGCGGTTGTCCCGCGCCAGGTCCTGCACCGGGGCGAAGGCCCAGGTCCAGCCGGTCGAGCGCAGGGCCGCGGCGGTCATCGCGCCGCCGGCCTGGGCCTGCGAGGGATCCCAGGTCGCGCCCATGCCGATGGACTGCGGGAACAGCGGCGCCTGCCAGGGGTGGCCGAAGCCGTGGACGGCGTCGACGCCGAAGCTCAGCGGGATGTGCAGCCGCGAGTGGGCGATCGCGTACTGCTGGATGGTGTTGTAGTCGGCGGCCCAGTCCTGAGCGGTGTTGCCGCTGGTACCGCTGCCCGTGGTGTCCGCGGGGTTGTCGGTCCCGCCGGCCAGGATCGATCCGACGTTCTGGTCGATGATCGCCGACTGCATGCACGCCGGGGTCGGCAGGGCGAAGCCGGCCGACCCGCAGGCGCCGCCGGCGGAGGCGGTCGCGTTGTCGACCAGTTGCTGGTCCATCTGCCCGGCCTTCTCCGGCAGGGTCATGCGGCCGAGCAGATCGTTGACCCGCGCGGCGATCGGCGCGGTCTTGTCGAGGTACTTCGGCTGTGCGGCGTTGGCCGCGGCGCCGGTGGCGGCGACCGCGTCGATGGTGGCCAAAGTGAGCGCGGCGGCGACGGTGACGTGCACCAGGCGCCGCGTCGAGCGCGCCTGTGTACGGCTCCTGAGCGGCCGTGACCAGGGTGTTCGAGCACGCATCAAGGACACTCCCAGCTGTTACTAGCTTCGATGAGTGAGGTTTGGTGCGGCCGCAAACAATCTTGCTGATGGGGAGTCAGTCAACTGCGGGAACGCGGGTGCGTCAAGGCTCTGCCGACGGGCGCGCTCAAGCGGCCGCCGCGGCCGCTCCGGGAGAGGGGGGTGGGAGCGGGCCGCGGCGGCCGAGGGAGGGTGGCGGTCAGCGCCTGGTGCGCACGGCGCCCATCGTCATCCCCTGCATAGCCAGGCCCAACAGCACGGCCACGGCCCCGATCGCCACGTTGTTCCAGATGACGGCCATGGGCGCGCTGTGGCCCGCGGTCACCACCCACGGCGAGATGATCATCCACACCCCGACCGGCACGGCGATCCAGCCCAGCCGGTACAGCCGCTCGGGCTGCAACGCCAGGCCGAAGCCGAACGCGGCCAGGCACAGGCCGATCACCAGGTTGTTCACCCGCAGGTCGGACGAGATGGAGTGCACGACCCACGGCGAGATCGCCATGTACATCCCCAACAGGACGACCGCGCCGTCGAGCATCGAGGCACGGGGCCCCTGCACGACCTTGGCGAACCGCTCCCGCATTTCCTGCGCATCCGGGTGCGTGGTGATGTCCGACGCATGCCGTGGTGCGGTCTCGGACATGGCTCTCACTTCCCTTCCCGATCTCCTCACGTAGAGCCTTTTGTCACAAGTATCCGCTTTTGTTCACCCGGAAGCCACAGTCCGCTTGCCCGCCGCCGGATTCCCCGGATCGACGCCGAAGCTGATGATCCGCCGCGGATGCAGCCGGATGATCGGACCGCCCGTATTGGCTCGGGAGTCCACCGGGTCCTCGATCACCTCGGCCCGCCCCCGGATCTCCAGACAGCGCACGGTCCACGGCTGCGTGCTGACCACGTCGTCGACGACGAAGGCCGCCGCCCCGTTCGCGGCGACGTTGCGGTACTTGCGGCTCGCGGCCATGGCCCGGCCGCCGATGTCGATCGTGCCCAGCTCGGCGTTGACGCCGAACCCGACCGGGCTGACCTGGAGCGTGCCGTCGGGATGCTGGGTGGCCAGGCGGCCCAGGCGCTGGTGGCGCAGGTAGTCCAGTTCGACTTCAGTGAAGATCATCGCGACTCCCGGAGGATCGGAACGGTTGTCATTCATTCGATTGAATAATGTAGCCTGGCACCATGTCCACCGCGCCCGAACCGACACCACAGTCCTCCCCGCGCCGCGCCGCACCCCCGCGGTCCGCCCGCGGCACCTCGGCGCAGTCCCGCGAGAAGATCCTGGAAGCCGCCGTCGCCGAGTTCGGCGCGAAGGGCTTCGCCGGCGCCCGCACCGCCGAGATCGCCGCCCGGGCCGGGGTGAACCAGCAGCTCATCGCGTACCACTTCGGCGGCAAGCAGGGCCTGCTCGACGAGCTGCGCGCCCGGTGGGCCGCCGCCAGCGCCCAGCACGCCCCCGGACCGGCCGCACCCCTGGCCGAATCCGTGCGCTCCTACCTCGACCTGACGCTGGACCAGCCGGACTGGTCGCGCCTGGTGGTCTGGCGCGCCCTGGGCGACACCTCCGACGCCCCGCCCGACGCCCCGCCCGACGAGCAGTCCGAGCGCCTGCGGGCGGGCGTGGACGGCATCCGGCGGCGCCAGGCCGCCGGCGAGGTCGCCGAGGACCTCGACCCGGCGTTCGCCCTGCTGCTGTGCTACGCGCTCACCTTCGCCCCGATCGCCCTGCCGCACTTCGTCCGCGACATCACCGGCCTGGACCCGCTCTCGCCGGAGTACCGCGACCGGTGCGCCGCCGAGATCGTCAAACTGCTGGCCCCGCGCGGCCAGGACCCTGAGGAGGGACCTTCCGTATGAGTTCCGCGATCGTGTTCACCGAGTACGGCGGCCCCGAAGTCCTGCGCTTGATGCAGGCCGAGCCGCCGGCGCCGGGCGAGGGCCAGGTCCGAGTACGGGTCCGGGCCGCCGGCCTCCAGCCCGCCGACTCGCTGCTGCGCAGCGGCCGCTTCCGCGCCTTCATGCCGGCCCGGTTCCCGCAGCGGCTCGGCAACGAGCTCGCCGGGGTCGTCGACGCGGTCGGTCCGGGCGTGGCGCACCTCCGGCTCGGCGATGACGTCCTCGGCCCGGCCGCGGCCCCCGGCGCGCACGCCGACCACGCCCTGGCCGACGCGGCCCAGCTCGTGGCCAGGCCCGCCGGGCTGGACTGGAGCCAGGCCGGCGCGCTGTCCGCGTCGGGACAGACCGCCGCGACCTGCCTGTCCGATCTGGAGGTAGGACCGGGCGACACCATCCTGATCCACGGCGCCGCCGGAGGCGTCGGGAGCATGGCGGTGCAGATCGCCTTCGCGCGCGGAGCTCGGGTCATAGGGACCGCCTCGGAACGCAATCACGAGTTCCTGCGGGAGCTCGGTGCCGTTCCGGTCGTCTACGGACCCGGACTCGCCGAGCGTGTCCGCTCGGCCCTCCACACGCCGGTCGACGCGACGCTCGAAGCACAGTTCGACGCACGGGTCGACGCCGCCTTCGACACCGCCGGGACCCCCGACGCGCTGGAGGCCTCGACCGAGCTGGTCGCCGACCGGTCACGGATCGGCACGGTCGCCGCCGCGGCCGAGGTCGAACGGTACGGGATCCGCCGGATGAGCACGCGCCGGTCGGCCGAGCAGTTGCGGGAGCTCGTGGAACTGACGCGGGCCGGCCGGCTGAAGGTCTTCGTCCAGCGGACATTCGCCTTGGATCAGGCATCCGAGGCATATAAAGAGCTTGACGGCGGACACGTGCGTGGCAAGCTGGTGTTCCTCATGCCCTGAGCGCGCTGAGGGCTCCAACCGGGAGCGCTACAGTGAGGGCTGCACATACACGGGTATGCGGCTGCTATGTCCTCCGTCCGGTTAATGACAGTCACTGGTTTGCACAAGACATCCATAGCGTGGCGCCGATGGGCGCTCCGGGCTGCGATCCCGGTGGCGGCGGCCTTCCTGCTGCTCGCATCGTTGTGGATGGCCGTGCGCATCACACCGTTGCAGTCAGTGACGGCGGCCGGACAGACCGTCGATGTAGGCGCCGCGGCGCCGGGCCTGGGTTTCTCCGGCCCCGGCGAGATGGACCTGTTCGGCCAGACGATCGCCACCCAGCCGCAGTTCCCGGGACCGGTGCGGCCCCGGCTGCGGCTCACGCACATCACCGCGAACGCCGAACTGGAACAGCTGCTCGGCTCCAGCGACAAGAACAGCGCGGGCATCCTGGGCAGCCAGCTGTCCGCCGGGTGGCTGCGGTACGGGTTGTGGGAGAGCGCGGTGTCGGCGGGCATCGTCGTGGTAGTGCTCTCCGCTGTAACCGGTCTGCGGCGGTACTCCCTGCGCCGGACCGTGGCCGTGCTGGCCTCCGGGGTGGTGGCGATGACAGCCGTCAACGCGGTGGGATTCGTCCTGCTGGCCTCCGGTACTCCCACGGCCCTGCGGCACGTGCACTCCCTGTCCGACCTCGTCGGCCGCAACGCCGGCTACCCCGTCGCCCCGGCCGACGGGCCCTCGCTGAACGGGGTGCAGGCGGTGGTGATCGGCGACTCCACCGCGGCGGCGATCGGCAACCGGCCGGTGGCCCATCCCAGCGCCCTGGACAAGGCCTGCGGCCGCAGCGCCGACTCCTTCGCCGAGCAGCTGGCCGCGGTGAACAACTGGAACGTGCTGAACCTGGCCTGCTCGGGCGCGACCGTGCGCACCGGCCTGCTCGGCCCGCAGCCGGCCGGCTCGCTCAGCGCGCCGGCGCAGATCGCCCAGCTCCAGCGCGCGCCGAAGGCCCGCGTGATCATCGTCAGCGTCGGCGCCGACGACCTGCACTGGGCCGACCTGACCCGGTTCTGCGCCGCCAGCCCGGACTGCGACGACCGGGTCACCGACGCCTACTTCCAGCAGCAGACCGCCCAGTTCGTCATGGACTACCGCGACCTGCTCACCCAGCTCGCGGCCCTGCCGGGGCACCCGGCGGTGATCGTGAACCAGTACTACGACCCCTTCGGCCCCGACACCTCCTGCCTGGCCGCCGAGCACGTCGACGCGGCCAAGGCCAAGACCCTTCAGGGCCGCCTGGACCAGCTCAACACCGCGCTGCAACAGGGCGCCGACGCGGCCGGCTTCACCTCGGTGCAGCCCTCGTTCGCCGGGCACGCGCTGTGCAGCGCCGAGCCGTTCGTGCAGGGCCCGAAGGACAAGGCCCCGCTGCATCCCACGGCGGCCGGGGAGCTGGCCATAGCGCTGGCCGACCAGGGGGCGCTGTACGAGGCCGAGCGGTCGCCGTCCACCGGGCAGACGTCGTCCGGGGACTCGTCGTCGTCCGGGGAGACCTCGAGCACCGGCGGACCCTGAGTCCGGGGAGCACTGAGTCTGGGAAGAACTGAGTCCGGGAGGTCTGAGTCCGGGGAGTCCTGAGTCCGGGCTGTCCGGTTGCGCCCGGACCGATCCCCCTTTGCCTCCCTTCCAGTTCCTGCGCTGCCGTTTGGTGAACCGTCGCGCACCTGTCGCGGGCGCTCCGCCCCGGTGTCCACTGTGGTTCTCAAAGTGCTGACACCAAGCACTGAGGATCAGATTCCAGTGACCAGAAGGGAACCATTCGTGAGGTTCACCCCGAAGACCGCGGCGCTGGCCGTGGTCGGCGCCGCGGCCCTGGTGGCCACGGCCCCGGTGGCCGCGAACGCCGCGAACGCCGCGAGCGGCACCACGCACCAGGTGGTGGCCGCGGCCGCGGTCAAGCCCGCCTCCTCGATCAACGGCAGCATCTCGGCCTCGGAGATCCTGTCCCGGGCCGCGTCGTGGAACGGGACCCCGTACAGCACCACGACCTACAAGTACGGGCCCGGCAACGACGTCTCCTACCGCACCGACTGCTCCGGCTACGTGTCGATGGCCTTCCACCTGTCCAGCAGCCTGACCACGGTGACGCTGCCCTCGGTGGTGCACTCCATCAGCAAGGACGACCTGCAGCCCGGCGACATCCTGGGCGTGCTCGGGTCCGGCACCGGCGGCAACGCTGGGCACGTGCTGATCTTCGACGGCTGGGCCAACAGCGCCCACACCGAGTACAACGCCTGGGAGAACTCCGGCGACCAGGGCGTGCACCACGGCGCGATCCCGTACCCGTACTGGCCGAACACCAGCGGCCCGGCGGCCTCGCTGTACAAGCCCTACCGGTACAACAACGAGAGCGGCTCCCCGGGCGGAGGCGGGGTGCCGCCGTGGCCGAACCTGACGGTCAACGACTCGGGCACCAACGTCGAGGCCGCCCAGTACCTGCTGGACGACCACGGAGCCGCCATCGCGACCGACGGCTCCTTCGGCGCCAACACCGAAGCCGCCACCAAGTCCTACCAGTCCGCGCACGGCCTGGGCGTCGACGGCCAGATCGGCCCGCAGACCTGGAGCTCGCTGATCGTCCAGATCCAGCTGAACTCCTCCGGCGACGCGGTCAAGGCCGCGCAGCTGGAACTGAACAAGTACGGCTACGGCCTGTCGGTCGACGGCCAGTTCGGCGCCGGCACCGAAGCCGCGGCCAAGGCGTTCCAGTCAGCGCACGGCCTGCAGGTCGACGGGCAGATCGGCCCGCTGACGTGGGAGACCCTCGTCGGCGACTGACCGGCACGAGGTAGCTCAGGCCCCGGCCCGGATCCCCGAGCCGGGGCCCGGGTCTTCGAACCGATTCCGCCCCGCGCCGGTCAACTAGTTGTGACCCCGTCTGTACGTACCCGGATATCCACGACCGCCGGCTGCTGTGCCGCGATCCTGACCTTGGTCGGCGCGTGCGGCTCACGTTCCTACGAGCCGGTCGCACCGGCGGCCTCGGCCCTGCGGGGAACGACCCAGGTCGCCGTCCTGGTCGGCTATGACGCCAAGACCAGACTTCTCGCGTTCAGCCCGGCGGTGCTCTACGTCGGGAGCAACGGCAAGGGAACCTACGAGCCGGTCGCCGGAGCGTCGACCTACACGTTCCCGCTGTCCAGCGATCCCACGGTGCTGATAGGTACCACCCCGTGCTCGATCGAGCAGTTCGCCGACTCCCTGACGGCGCACCCCCGCACCGCGGACCCGATCGCGGCACAGCTCGCCATCGACCCCCGCGGGGAGATCACGAAGATCACCGAGGTGACCGCCCCCGGAAGCTGAACGCTCAGGCCCGCACCAGCGGAGACCGGCTCAGGATCACGATCCCGGCGACCGCGAGGATCCCGGCCAGGACCTGGACGGCCAGCGCCCGCCCGGTGGCCAGCGGCTCGGAGAACACGACCGCGCCCATCAGCACCGAACCGACCGGCTCCACGGTGTCGATGACCGGCAGGGCGACCGCCAGGGAGCCGGCGTTGTACGAGCTCTGCACCAGGAGCAGCCCGGTGATGCCGACGCCGATCAGCGCGTACGGCTCCCAGTGCCCCAACGTGGCCAGGCCGTCGTTGCGGAACAGGTCCGCCGTGCTCTTGGCCAGGGCGTCGAGCAGGGCCAGCAGCATCCCGGCCGCCGCCGCGTACAAGGCGGTCCGGACGTTGCCGGACCTGCGGACCCCCACCGCGAGCAGCGCGGCCGCCAGTGCCACCACGACAGCCAGCACCGGCACCCAGTCCTCCAGCGCCGGCACCACGGTCCCGTTCGTGGAGGGCAGCACCACCAGGAACGCGGCCATGCCGCCGACCGTGCACGCCGCACCAGCCGCCTCGGCCCCCGTCAGGCGCTGGCCCTGGCGCCAGGCCAGCAGCGGCAGCGCGAACACCAGGTCGGTGGAGGCCAGCGGCATCACCAGCACCAGCGGACCGAACGCGAGCGCCACACCCAGGATGATGAAGGAAGCGACGTCCAGCGCCATCCCCGCGACCCAGACCGGCCGCCGCACAAGCGAGGCGAACAGGCTCAGCCGCAGGGCCTGGTCTTCGGGCACCGACGCGGCTGCGGCCTGTTGAAGCACGGCAGCGACTGCGAAGGACAGCGCTGCCAGCAGCGCCGCCGTCACCGCGACCGCAATGGACATGGTTCACAGCATGGCGCTTGGCCGCACGGGATCTTCGCAGGACACGCGCTTGCCCAAACGCATGCCCAGACGCATGCCCAGCCGCACGGACAGCGCCCGCGTACGACGCCCCGCGCCCACGGCTGATACGTTTCCCAAGCAAGGCCCGTACACCGGCCACCCACGCCGGAAGCGGGCGAAACCGCCTCCCGACCAGGGGTTTCAGATGTCGAATCCGGTGAGTACAGATCTCGGTTCGCACACGCACCAGATCGACACCCTCATGTCCGGCCACACCGGCATCACCGCCGGCTACGCCATCCTCGGCGACCACCCGGCGCTGATCGAGACCGGCACGGCCAAGTCGGCGCCGGTGGTGCGCGACGCGCTCGCCGCGCTCGGGGTCGGCCCGCAGGACCTGCGGACGATCGTGGTCACGCACATCCACCTGGACCACGCCGGCGGCGTCGGGGACCTGGCGGCGATGTTCCCGAACGCCGAGATCGTGGTCCATGCCTCCGGCGCGAAGCACCTGGTCGATCCGACCCGGCTGATGTCCAGCGCCCGCCGGGTGTTCGGCTCGCTGATGGACGACGTGTTCGGGCCGCTGCTGCCGACTGAGGCCCGCCGGGTGCGCGCGGTGGAGGACATCGGCTCGATCGACCTCGGCGGCGGCCGGCGCCTGGAGACCCACCACACCCCCGGCCACGCCCGCCACCACGTCGGCCTGATCGACAGCCTCACCGGCGACCTGTACGTCGGCGACGCCGCCGGCCTCTACATCCCCTCGGACGACCCCGACCAGCCCGGCGACGTCCGCCCCGGCACTCCCCCGCCGGACTTCGACCTCCCGCTGGCCCTGAACTCCCTGGAGAAGTTCCGCACGCTGCGCCCCACCCGCCTGCTGTTCAGCCACTACGGCCCGGTCCGCGACGTCAGCGACATCCTGGCCCGCGCCGAGGAGGAGGTGCGGCTGTGGGTGGAGCTGGTGCGCGACGCCCGCACCAGCCGCCTGGACCTGGACCACGCGATCGAGATGGTCCGGGAGAAGACGGCCGCGCGCTACCCGGTGGAGCAGGCGAACGAGGAGACGCAGACGAAGTTCGAGGAGCTGTCCTCGTACGCGTCGAACATCGTGGGGATCAACAAGTACCTGGACAAGGCGGACGGCTGGGAGCATCCGATGGCCGACGCCTCGAGCGCCGGGTGAGGCACGCCGAGCCGACTGTCGTCAGATATACCAATCGGTTTATCGACAAGCCAGCAGGAGCGGGAACGCCTCGACGACGTCCTTGACCGTGGCGGTGGGGGTGGGGGTGGCGGTCGGGGTCGGGGTCGGGGTCGCGAGGGCAGTAGCAGTAGCAGTAGCAGTGGCGGCCGGAGCAGCGAACTCGCGGCCGCGATCGATCCAGACCGTCCTCAGCCCCACCGCCGCACCACCTCCGATGTCAGCACCGGAGTTGTCCCCGACCATCCAGCCGCCGTCGGCCAGAACACATCCCGCACCCTCGGCGGCGATCCGAAAGATCTCCGCATCAGGCTTGCGCACGCCCAGCGCCCCGGACACCGCCACCGAGTCGACCAGCCGGTCCAGCCCGGTGCGCTCGATCTTCCCGAGCTGATTGTCCGCCTCGCCGTTGGTCACGATCCCCAGCCGCCACCCGGCGCGCCGCAACGCGACCAGCCCGTCGCGCACCTCGTCCCGCAGCTCCACGAACTCTGGCATACGCGTGCGGTAGAGCCGCCACAAAACCTCCACAGGCTCGGTGAGCCCATAGCGTTCCCGCACCCTGGCGAAGAACTCATCGCGCCTCTGATACGGATCCCAGGCTTCGACCAGCCAATCCTCCGACCCTGTCGGCAACGCGAAGCCCCGGACGAAGTCCCGCGCGAAGCGCCGGAAGGCCGGTGCCAGAGCGATGAGTGTGTCGTCCAGGTCGAACAGCGCGAGCGGCCCCATGGAGCTGATCGTACTGAGCGCTACATTGGTACGGGCCCGTCAAGCTCGCGGGCCATTACCACTCCGGAAGGGCCGCCGCAGTGACCGAAGCCGCCGTCCAGACACACAATGAACCGACCGAACCAGTCATCGCCCCGGCCCCGGCCGAGGCCGCCATCACCACCGAGGCCGAGCTCCGCGAGCTGCTCGGCGAGCCGATGGAGCGCGCGATCAACAAGGAGCGCGTCCGGCTCAAGCCGATCGACCGGCGGTGGCTGGCCGCCTCGCCGCTGTGCTTCCTGGCCACCAGCGACGAGCTGGGCAACTGCGACGTCTCCCCGAAGGGCGACCCGGCCGGCTTCGTGAAGGTCCTGGATGACACCCGGCTGGCCATCCCCGAGCGGCCCGGCAACCGGCGCGCCGACGGGTACCACAACATCCTGCGCAACCCGCACGTCGGCCTGATCTTCGTGGTGCCCGGCCGCACCGAGACGCTGCGCATCAACGGCCGGGCGCGGCTGGTGCGCGAGGCCGCGTACTTCGACGACATGGTCGTCAAGGGCCACCGGCCGATCATGGCGCTGGAGGTCGAGATCGAGCAGATCTTCTTCCACTGCGCGAAGGCCTTCATGCGCTCGGCGCTGTGGAAGCCCCCGACGTGGGACCCGGACCAGCTGCCGCCGCACGCCGCCATCGTGAAGTCGGTGCAGTGGACGCGCGAGTCGCTGGAGGAGCTGACCGAGTACTACGGCGCCAGCTACGAGAAGAGCATCTACGTCACCAAGAAGTAGCAGCTCAGCGGGGTCAGCGGCGGCGCTTGTCGGCGGGCCCGGGTAGCGTCGGGACCATGGCCCTCACCTATCAAGTCGTCGTCGACTCCGCCGATCCGCACACCCTGGCCGACTGGTGGGCCGAGACGCTGGGCTGGGACCTGGAGCCCTCCAACGAGGGCTTCATCCGCCGGATGATCGCCGAGGGCCAGGCCGCCGAGTCCGACACCACGACCCACAACGGCGTCCTGGTCTGGGCCGCGGGGCAGGCCGTCGTGCACCCCGCCGGCCGGGACGCCGGCCCCGGCTCGCGCATCCTGTTCCAGGCCGTGCCCGAGCCCAAGACCGTGAAGAACCGCCTGCACCTGGACATCAAGGTCGGCGACGGGAACCTGGAGAGCGAGCTGGAGCGGCTCACCGCCCGGGGCGCCACCGAGCTGTACCGGGGCCGCCAGGGGCCCTCGAGCTGGATCACCATCGCCGACCCGGAGGGCAACGAATTGTGTCTGCACTCGTGAGCACCGCCGGTTAAAGTCACGGTCATGACGTCCGAGAGCGCCTCCGCCGTCCGCGTGGACAGCTGGATCTGGTCGGTGCGGCTGACCAAGTCCCGCTCCATGGCCGCCGACGCCTGCCGCGGCGGGCACGTGAAGGTCAACAACGAGAGCGTGAAGCCCTCGCACCTGCTGCGGGTCGGCGACGAGGTGCGGGTCCGGCAGGACCAGCGCGAGCGGGTCGTGGTGGTCAGCAGGCTGATCAGCAAGCGGGTCGGCCCCCCGGTCGCCGCCGAGTGCTACGTCGACAACAGCCCGCCGCCCCCGCCGCGGGAGCTGTTCGTCCAGGTCGCGGTGCGCGACCGCGGGGCCGGACGGCCCACCAAGCGCGAACGGCGGGACATGGACCGGCTGCGCGGGCGGGACTTCTGAGTTTCTGAAGGCCCCGAGCAGCAGAACGCCGCGGAACCGGACTCAGGGTATCCGGCGCCGCGGCGTCATCTCGTGCGAAGACCGCCCTACTTCTTACGGCCGTACCGCGTCTCCGCGTACTTCCGCATGATCGTGAGGGTCTTAGGGTTCCGCGCGAACGTCGTCGGCTCGAACGGCGTCGAGTACCGGCGCCGGGTGATCGCCTTGGGCCGCGTGAACTCGCGCAGCCCGTCGGCCCCGTGGATGCGGCCGAACCCGGACTCCCCGACGCCGCCGAAGGGCAGGCCCGGGATGCCGGCGAAGGCGATGACCGCGTTGACCGAGGTCATCCCGCTGCGCAGGCGCCGGGCGATGGCCGCGCCGCCGTGGCGGGCGAAGACCGAGGCGCCCAGGCCGTAGTCGGTGGCGTTGGCCAGCTGGATCGCCTCCTCGACGTCCCGCACGCCCTTGATCGTGATCGTCGGTCCGAACGTCTCCTCCCGCACCGCGCTGGAGTCCTCCGGCGTGTCCAGCAGGACGGTCGGCTCGACGTACGGCGCCTTCACCGCGCCGCTGCCGCCGACCAGCACCGTGGCGCCCTTGGCGATGGCGTCGTCGATGTGGCCGCGGACCACGTCGATCTGCGAGGGCATGGTCATCGGGCCGTAGGCGGCGTCCGGACCCTCGCCGGGGGCCAGCGCCAGCTTCTGGATCTGCGAGGTCAGCTCGGTGACGAACTTGTCCTTCACCGAGTCCACGACGTAGACCCGCTCGATGCCCACGCAGGTCTGCCCGGCATTGGACATCGCGCCCCACAGCGCGGCGTCGGCGGCCTTGGCCACGTCGGCGTCGCCGGCCACGATCATCGCGTCCTTGCCGCCGCACTCCATCAGCACCGGCGTCAGCGAGGGCGCGCACGCGGCCATCACCTTGCGCCCGGTCCGCGCGCTGCCGGTGAACGCGATCTTGTCCACGCCCGACTCGCACAGCGCGGCCCCGGTCGGCCCGGTCCCGGTGACCAGCCGCAGCACCTGGTGCGGCGCGTCCGGGTTGGCCTGGTTGAACGCGTCGACGACCCACTTGCCGATCGCGGTGGTGTACTCCGAGGGCTTGAACACCACGGCGTTGCCGGCCGCCAGCGCGTAGGCGATCGATCCCATCGGAGTGAACACGGGATAGTTCCACGGACCGATGACGCCGACGACACCGAGCGGCTGGTACTCCAGCGTCGCGGCGTGGTTGGACATCAGCAGCCCGGTGCCCACCCGGCGCGGGTGCAGCACCTTGCGCGCGTGGCCGGCGGCCCAGCCGATGTGCTCGATGGCCAGGAACGCCTCCAGGAAGGCGTCCTGGCGCGGCTTGCCGTTCTCCCGGTGCATCAGCTCGCACAACTCGTCGAGCCCGCGGGTGATGACACCAGCCCACTTGCGCAGCCGGCGCTCACGCTCGGCCCAGGACAGCGAGGACCACCAGGCGAACGCCTGGCGCGCCTCGCCCACGACCGCACGCACCTGCTCGGCGGTCATGGCGGGGAAGGTGGCGACCTCGCCGCCGTCGGCGGGGTCGTAGGAGACGAAACTGGGGGCGCCCGGTTCCAGGACGCCGACAGCCGCGCCGTTAGCTGAACCCTGATCGCTCATGGCTGACTGCCTCTTCCGTACGGAGGGAGGTGGATGGGGGTCGGGGACGGTGGTTCCGGAGGGTGTCCGGACGATCGCTACCAACGGGTAACGTCGATGGTTCCGATCCTTCACCTCGAAACGGCCTGGGGCAATAGGGAGTTGGGACGTGCGGTGGATCCGGGCCGGATCCAGGGCGGGTCCAAGCAAACGCGAAGGGCCGTGCGCGGCGGCCGGCGCGGCCGGAAACGACCGACCGGCGGCCGCCTCGAGGGGCGGCCGCCGATCGGCGGTGCAGATTCAATCCGGGCCAGAGCCCTGGATCAGTCCGAGTCAGTCCGGGCCAGAGTCCAAGTCAGTCCGGGTCTGTCCGGGCCAGTCGTCAGTCCTTGTCGGACCGGGAGTGGTCGGCGTCGTGCTCGTCGCGGTCGTCGTGGTCGTCGCGGTCGATGTGGTCGGCGTCCTCGGCTTCGAGGTCGTCGTCCAGGTCGTCGCCGCGGTCGTCCTCCTCCGCGTCGTCGTCCTCGTCGTCCTCGTCGTCGTCGAACTCTTCCTCGTCGTCGTCCTCGAAGTCCTCCGCGACGTGACCGGCTTCCCCGGCCCCGCCAGCCTCAACGGCTTCGCCGGCGTCCTCGGCCTCGTCGCCTTCCTCCGCGTCGAGTTCGTCCTCGAACTCGTCGAAGGCGATGCCGTCGAGCTCGTCGACCCGCTCGGCGGCGTCGGTGAGCCCCTCGGCGTCGGCGTCGGCGGCCCGCATGAACCACTCGCGCGCGTCGTCCTCGCGCTCGGCCGCCAGCAGCGCCTCGGCGTAGGCGTAGCGCAGACGCGCGGTCCAGGGCTGGATCTTCGCCGGCGTCAGATCGGCGCCCTGCAGCTGCACCACAGCCGCCTCCGGCTGCTCCATGTCCATCCGGGCGCCGGCCGCGACCATCCGCAGCTCGATCTGCGTCTCCTTGTCCAGGGTCTTGGCCTCCGGCGCGGCGGCCATCGCCAGGGCCCGCTCCGGACGTCCCAGGCCCCGCTCACAGTCGGCCATGACGGCCCAGTGGTCGTTGGTCCCGGTGATCCGTCGCACGGTCCGCAGATCGGCCAGCGCCTCGGAGTACCGCTCGGTCAGGTACGCGGCCAGCCCGGCGGCCTCCCGCGTGGAGGCCAGACGCGGCGCGAGCTTCATCGCGGTCCGCGCGTGCCGGTAGGCCAGCTCCGGGTCCTCGTCCAGGTTCTGCCCGGCCATGACCAGGTGCCCGGCCACCAGCGTGGCCTTGGACCTCAGCAGCTGGGCGAGCTCGTCCTGGATGTCCTTGTCGAGCTTGTCGACGGTCGCGTCCGGCGAGATCTCCAGCACGTCCTCGGCCTCACGGGCCTCTCCGTTGACACCCTCGAACCCGGCACCGCCGCCCTCACGCTGACCGAAGCCGCCCCGTGTGTCCTCCTCGGCGAAGCCACGGCGCGCACCGTCGTCGCCGAAGCCACGCGGGGAGCCGAACTCGCGCTCGGGACGCTCGGAACGCTCAGGCCGCTCAGTACGCTCGGACCGGTCGCCGGCGAAGCTGTCACGACGGTCACGGTCGCCGTAGCCACGCTCACGGTCGCCGCCCTGCGAATCGCGCTGGCCGTAGCCACCCCGCGAGTCACGGTCGCCGGTCCCACCACGCGAGTCACCACGACCGCCACGGTCGCCGTAACCGCCGCGCGAGTCCCGGTCGCCGCCGGAGCTGCGCGTGCCGGAACGGTCGCCATAGCCACCACGAGAGTCCCGGTCGCCACCACGGGAGTCCCGGTCGCCGCCAAAGCCGCGAGAGCCGGAACGGTCGCCGTAGCCACCACGGGAGTCCCGGTCACCGCCACGCGAATCCCGGTCGCCGCCAAAGCTCCGGGAGCCGGAACGGTCGCCATAGCCACCACGCGAATCCCGGTCACCCCGGGAGCCAGACCGATCCCCATAGCCACCACGGGAGTCCCGGTCGCCGCCAAAGCCGCGAGAGCCGGAACGGTCGCCGTCACCGCCACGGGAATCCCGGTCGCCACCGAAGCCGCGCGAACCGGAACGGTCGCCATAGCCACCACGGCCCGAGTCACGACCGCCCCGCGAGTCACGCTCGCCGTAGCCGCCATGCCCCGAGAAGCCCCGCGAGTCACGTCCATCGCGCGAACCAGAACGGTCGCCATCGCGCGAGCCGAAGCCGCCACGGCTGCCGCCTCCGCGAGAATCCCTGTCCCCGTAACCGGAGCCGCTCCGCGAATCGGAACCACCACGGGAGTCGGAGCTTCGGCCATCTCGGGAACCGAAACCACCGCGCGAGTCCGAACCCCGGCCATCCCGGGAACCGAAACCGCCCCGCGAGTCCGAACCCCGGCCGTCCCGCGAACCAAAACCACCACGGGAGTCAGAACCCCGGCCGTCCCGCGAACCGAAACCACCACGGGAGTCAGAGCCGCCACGCGAGTCGGAGCTTCGGCCATCCCGGGAACCGAAACCGCCGCGCGAGTCCGAGCCCCGACCATCCCGGGAACCGAAACCACCGCGCGAGTCCGAGCCTCGCCCGTCCCGCGAACCGTAGCCGCCCCGCGAATCGCGGTCGCCGGAGCCGGAGCCGCCGCGCGAGTCACGATCCCCATAGCGGGAACCACCGCGCGAGTCCCGGTCGCCGTACCCGCCACGCCCGCGGTCGCCGCCGGCGTCACGTCCACCTCCACCGCGCGAGTCGCGGTCGCCGTAGCCACCCCGCCCGCGGTCGCCACCGGAGTCACGACCGCCCCGCGAGTCACGGTCGCCATGGCCGCCACGGCCACGGTCGCCGCCGGAGTCGCGGTCGCCATATCCACGGCTGTCGCGCGAGCCCGGACGGTCGCCGTAGCCACCCCGGGAGTCGCGGCTGCCGGAGCGGTCACCATAGCCGGAGCCGGAACCAGAGCCGGCACGGTTGCCACGGTCGCCGCGGTCGCTACCGCCGGTACGGTCCGAGCGGTCGTCCGCCGGCCGGCGGTTGTCGCCGCCGCGGGGCCCCTGGCCTCGGTCGCGGTCCCGGTCGGAGCGGCCCGGGCGACGGTCCGAAGATGGTGACATTGGATGCAGCTCCTGTTCCTGTTATGAGTCGGGGTCCATCCTCCCGCACCGCGGAAGAAAGGGCCAAACGCGACGAAGCCCCCTCCGGATCATCCCGGAGAGGGCTTCGTGAAATTTAGTCCGGCCGCGTCCTACTCTCCCACCAGGTCCCCCTGGCAGTACCATCGGCGCTGGCGGGCTTAGCTTCCGGGTTCGGAATGGGA
>NZ_JBGCCP010000030.1:0-118005 GCF_041262705.1 Catenulispora sp. MAP12-49
GGTTCGAAAACCGGGCGCAGTGCCGAGGTCGCATGGCATCACAATTCGTCACACACTGTTGAGTTCTCAAGAAACAGACGCCCGAACCACTCGTCCCGGAACCTTCGTTCCGATCGGCTGCGACCCGGCGTTGTCAGGTCTTGCTTTGTTTTTCTTTTTTGTCTTTCTCGCCTTGCTTCGCTTTAGATCTTAGCAGATCCTCTGCGGCTCTTCGCAATTCCGTGTCGTGGCGTTCATCCACAGCACCTGGTCGCGATCCGCTTCGGTCAGGAATTCGTTCCCATTTCCTCGGCGGCTTGGAGACTTTATCCGACTGCGCGGCCCGCGACCAAATCGCCACCTGGAGGGTCCTGACGCCGCTGTCGGGTGCCCGTGGGTCCGGGCACCTGACCTCTGTGTTCAGTACACCTAGCTCCCGGCTTCGGCTCCCCCCGCCATCCCGGTCCCCGCCTCCGACATCGGTTGCGGCGTCAGCCGCCTCAGGCCCTTGCGGTCGTAGTACTCCGTCATCGCGAAGCCGAAGATCAGCGCGAGCGCGGCCCCGATGGCGATCATGGCCCAGGCGCGGTTCAGGCCTGCGTCGGCGCGGGCGTCGAAGTACAGGATGGAGCGCACGCCGCCGCTGAGTTGGCGCGCGGGTTCGAACTCCCCGAGGAAGCGGTAGACGGTCGGTGCCGCCTGTAGTGGGACGGTCGCGCCGGAGGAGGGCAGGGCCAGGGCGATGAAGACGAACATCGACACCAGCTGGCCGACGCCGCCGAACGCCGCGTTGATGGCCTGGACGCCGAGGCCGACCGCCAGGCACGCGCAGTAGGAGAAGATCCACAGCAGCGGGATGTGCGAGGCGTCCATGCCGAGGATGGCGATGCAGGCCAGCATCACCGTCGAGGTGGTGAGCGCCGTGACGCCGGCGGTCATCAGCATCTTCAGCAGCAGGGTCTGGGTCCGGTCGATGGGGACCGTCGGGCGGCGGGTGTGCCAGGGGCCGAGCTCGCTGTCGGCGTAGCCGAGCGCGGTGTCCACGCCGGAGTTGATCAGGTTGCCTCCGACGAAGCCGGCCAGGATCAGCAGCAGGGTGTAGTAGAACGCGGTCAGGCCCAGGCCGCTGTGCCGGCCGATGGGGTGGCCCACCTGCGTGGTCACCGCCACCGGGTCGGCCAGCAGCAGGTGCGTGGTGGGGTCGGCGCCGGGCACCGCCGCGGTCAGCTGCTTGCCCAGGGCCAGCGACGCCTGGTGGGCCGCGGTCTGGTTGATCTGGGACGCCAGCGAGGAGCCCAGGCTGCCCAGCCCCGGATTGGTCAGGACCGTGATGGTCGGGCGCACCGTGGCCTGCGTCGTGGTGAGCGCCCCGACCGAGGCGGTGAAGTCCGGCGGGATCACCAGCGCCCCGTAGACCTTGCCCGAGGCCAGCAAGTCCTGCGCCTCGGCCGGGCTGACCCGCTTCCACTGCACCGCGCTCGACGGCGAGCCCGTGACCACCGCCTGCGCCACCTGCGTGCCCAGGTTCTGCGGCCGGCCGGGCGGCGGGGCGCCGGTGTCGGCGTTGACCAGGGCGATCGGCAGGTGGTGGAGGTTGCCGTTCGGGTCCAGGATGCCGCCCATGTAGAGCAGCGACAGGAACAGCGCGACCAGCGTGGCCAGGACGGAGGGGAACAGCCACAGTTTCGGACGGCGCACCAGCACGGTGGCGCGCGCGAGGCCGGAGGGCTTGGTCGGGGTCACGGTCGTCACCGTAATATGCCGCCGCAGGTAAACCCGGGTGGGACACGTGCGAAGGTAGATCGGCGAGACCCTCATGGCCGACGAATGGCCGACAAATGACCGACGAACCCGGGGCGTACCTCCGAACGGGCCCGCAGCGGTGGCCGGGTTATGGCGCCGAAGCAGAGGCTGACGCCATGGCAGCAGAGTCTGAGGCCTCCTCGCGGTTCGCCGACGTCGTGTTCACCGCCGGCGTGGTGCTGACGATGAATCCCGATCAGCCGCTGGCAGAGGCGGTCGCGGTGCGGGACGGCCGCGTCGTGGCGGTCGGCACCGGCGCCGAGATCGAACTGCTGACCGACCGCTCGACGCGGATCGTGGACCTGGGCGGCCGGTGCCTGATGCCCGGTTTCGTCGAGCCGCACGGCCACGTCACCGAGCAGGCGTTCGTGCTCGGGCCGACCGTCGACGACATCCGGCCCGTGACGATCCCCGCCGCAGACGACGTGGTGTCGGCCGTCAAGGCCGCGGTCACCAGGCGCGGCGGGGGCGGAACCTGCTGTTACGGCTGGGACCCGCTCCTGCAGAAGGGCCTCCCGGCCCCGAATCTGACCTGGCTGGACGCGGTGGCGCCGGACACACCCCTGGTGATCGTGCACAACTCCGGGCACCAGGCCTTCTTCAACAGCGCCGCGGCGACCTGGCTCGGGCTGTCGAAGGACACGCCGGATCCCGCCGGCGCACGCTTCGGCCGCGCCGCCGACGGCTCGCTCGACGGCACCGCGTACGAAGCCGGGGCCGTCGGGGCGTGCCTGCAGCCGTTCATGCCGGAGGGCGACGACTGGCCGGCCCTGCTGAACGCGCAGTACGCGCGGCTGAACCAGGCCGGGGTCACGATGTGCTCGGACATGGCCTTCGACGCACGGCTGCGACCGGCGCTGGCCGCCAGCAGCCCGACCGTCAGGGTGCGGATGTACGAGATGTCCGGGCCGAAGATGGGATCGGACATCACCCCGGACAACGGCGACGACCTCGTCAGACAGGTCGGCATCAAGACCTGGGCCGACGGGTCGCCCTGGATCGGGAACATCGCCACCTCCTTCCCTTACCTGACCAACGACACCACCCGGGCCCTGGGCCTGGAGCCGAACCACCGCGGCCGGGCCAACTACACGCCCGAGCAGCTGAAGGCGATCAGCCAGGCGTACTTCCCGGCCGGCTGGCAGCTGGCCTGCCATGTCCAGGGCGACGACGCCGTGGACATGGTCCTGGACGTCTGGGAGAAGCTGCTCGCCGCGCACCCGCGTGACGACCACCGGCTGCGCCTGGAACACGTCTGCACCATGCGCCCGGACCAGTTCGAGCGGGCCGCGGCGCTCGGCATCACCGCCTCGATCTTCGTCGACCAGCTGTACTACTGGGGCGACGTCCTGGTCGACGACCTGTTCGGACCCGAGCACGGCGCGCACTACGCGAACGCCGGCTCGGCCCTCAAAGCCGGTCTGCGGATCTCCTTCCACAACGACGCCCCGGTCACGCCGGTCGAGCCGCTGCGGAACATCACCGAGGCGGTGACGCGGCTGTCGAAGTCGGGCCGGGTCCTGGCGCCCGAGGAACGGATCACCGTCGACCAGGCTCTGCGGGCGCAGACCGTCGACGCCGCCTGGCACCTGTTCGCCGACGACATCACCGGCTCCATCGAGGTCGGGAAGTACGCCGACTTCGTTGTCCTGGACCAGGACCCGCACACCATCGAACCGGCGCACATCGCCGACATCCCCGTCGACGCCACCTGGCTGGCCGGACAGTGCGTCTACAACCGAAGCCGAAGCGCCCGGGGCGAAGCCCGCAGTTAGCCCACGGCAGTCCGTAGAGCCATCCTCACCCGTTCCCGGCCTCGGCCGGGGACGGGTTTTCTCATGGCCAGGTTCCATCCCGGACTGGCGACGGCTCCGCACCAGCGCTTTCTGAGGCCCCTGAGTTCCGGAACCACATTTCCTTGACTCTCCGGTTACGCCTCTGTAAACCGAATCCCATGGGAGAGCGCTCTCCAACGAGTCCCATAGCCACCCCACCCCTGGGAGAACCTCCATGACCGGAATCAGGCGGCGACCATCCGCCATCCTGGTGTTGATGATCGCCCTCGTGGCGAGCGTGATGCTCGTCAGCACCGCCCCGAAGGCCCATGCGGCCGGCACCCTGCTGTCGCAGGGGAAGCCGGCTACCGCGTCGTCGGTCGAGAACGCCGGTACGCCGGCCGCGGACGCGGTCGACGGCAATACCGGGACCCGCTGGTCCAGCGCCTTCAGCGATCCGCAGTGGCTGGAGGTGGACCTCGGTCAGGCCTCGACGATCAGTCAGGTCGTGATCCAGTGGGAGACCGCCTCGGCGAAGGCGTACCAGATCCAGACCTCGAACGACGGCAGCACCTGGACGTCGATCTACTCCACCACCACAGGGCCCGGCGGCACCGAGACCCTGAACATATCCGGGTCCGGACGGTACATCCGCATGTACGGGACGGCCCGGAACACCCAGTACGGCTACAGCATCTGGGAGTTCCAGGTCTACGGCACCGCGGGCACCGGCGGCGGCACCTGCAACAACAACGCGGCCCTGAACCACCCGGCCACCGCGTCCTCGGTCGAGAACGCCGGTAACCCGGCCTCCGCCGCGGTCGACGGCAACACCGCGACCCGCTGGTCCAGCGCCTTCAGCGACCCGCAGTGGCTCCAGGTGGACCTCGGCTCGACTCAGCAGATCTGCGGGATCCAGCTCCAGTGGGAGACCGCGTCCGGCAAGGCGTACCAGATCCAGACGTCGAACGACGGCACGACCTGGACGTCGATCTACTCCACGACCACGGGCCCCGGCGGGACCGAGAACCTGACGGTCAGCGGGTCCGGCCGTTACGTCCGCATGTACGGGACCGCGCGCAACACCCAGTACGGCTACTCGCTGTGGGAGTTCGAGGTCCTGACCGCCACGGTCGTCGGCGGTGACATGATCACCGTCACCAACCCGGGCAACCAGACCGGGGTCGTCAACACGGCCGTCAGCCTGCAGATGGGCGCCACCGACTCGGTGTCCGGCCAGACGCTGACCTACAGCGCGACCGGTCTGCCGGCCGGGCTGTCGATCAGTTCTTCGGGCCTGATCACCGGCACGCCGACCACCGCGGCCACCTCCAGCGTGACCGTGACCGCCAAGGACACCACGGGTGCCACCGGCTCGACCACCTTCGGGTGGACGGTCAACGCCGGCGGCGGCGGCACCGGTGCCCCGCCGGCGGCGTTCTGGGGCAACGTCTCGTCCATCCCGGCGGCGACGCACGTGATGGAGTTCATGATCCAGAACCAGACCAACGGCCAGTACCCCGACAGCCAGGTCTACTGGAGCTTCAACGGCCAGACCGAGTCCATCGCGCAGCAGCGGTACATCGACATGCCGGCGAACTCGGCCGGCCGCATGTACTTCTACCTCGGCACGCCGAACGGCCCCTACTACGACTTCATCGAGTTCACGGTGGGGACCACCTTCATCAACGTCGACACCACCCGGGTCGACCGGTTCGGCCTGAAGCTGGCGCTGCTGGTCCACGACCACAGCGGAAACGAGCAGGAAGTCGGCGAGAACTACGCCACCTTCCAGGAGAGCCGCACGGCGACGTTCAACCGGTTCCAGTCCTCGGTCCCGACCGAGTTCAAGGAACTGGCCACGGACAACGCCCCCTACGGCATCCCCTCGCCGGGCAACGACGCCGCGTTCCAGGCGGGCGGCGCGTACGCGAACTACTTCCAGGCGTACGCGGCGGCCAACGGTGACACGGCCGACAGCACCCCGCAGATCTTCGGCTGCGGCGGCACCCTGTCCGGCAACCCGCAGCTGTGCGCGGGCCTGAACCGGCACGTGGCCCAGCTCCCGACGGCGCAGCAGTCGATTCCGGCGAACTTCTACCAGGCCGGACCGGCGAACTACTACGCGCAGTTCTGGCACCAGAACGCCATCAACGGGATGCAGTACGGCTTCCCGTACGACGACGACGCGGGCCAGAGCTCGGACATCTCGGTGAACAACCCGCAGTACGCGGTCGTCGCCGTGGGCTGGTGAACTGTCGGGCAGAACGCTGATATCTCAGCGATCTGATGCGCGATGAGGCTGCGGCCGGCACCCCGCGAGGGGTCCGGCCGCAGCGGTATCGAGAGCCGAAAAGCCCCTAAAACCCACCACCCAACCGCACCCGCGCCCCCACACCGACCCACACACGAGTCAGGGGCGCCCGAATTCACTCGATGAGGCGTCGCCTCGGCACTCGAGCCGAATCGTGCGCCTGCGACATGCCACGATTGGAGCAATGCCGCTCCTCAGGGCTGACCTGGCGCGATGCTGAGCCTGCCGCTGACATCGCACTGGTTAGGCGGACCAGCTTTTGAGAGGAGAAACGTATGTACGCTTCTGTCAGGACGCGGTGGCACCTCCTGCGCGTGCTCGTCGTGACGGCCGGAATGCTGGTTCCGGCGGCCGGCACCGCCGAGGCCGTGAGCACGGACGGCTCAGTGCACATCCTGACCTTCGCCGACAAGTGCTTCGACATCGGTGGCGCAAGCACCAGCGACGGAGCACCGCTCCAGCAGCGGACCTGTGGCACCCAGTCCGACCAGCAGTTCAAGGTCGTCGACATCGGCGACGGCCAGGTTCAGATCGAGACGTTCGCGAACAAGTGCCTCGATGTCAGAGGGGCGGACTCCTCCAACGGGGTGCAGATCCAGCAGTGGGCCTGCGCGGGCGTCTACAACCAGAGGTTCCGGGTCACGCCGGTCGGGGGCGGCGAGGTCACGATCACGACCTTCGCGGACAAGTGCTTCGACGTGCGGGGCGCCGGCGAGACCGACGGCACCGCCATTCAGCAGTGGGCCTGCTACGGCGGATACAACCAGCGGTTCAGGATCTCCTAAGGCCGGATCGCCGCTCGGCGCGCTGGGTGGTCGGCTTCGCCCCGCCCGCCCAGTAGCCGCGAGGACCGACCGGTCCGGTTCTACCGGGCCAGCGCCGCCAGCGAGAGGAGCAGGTGCGCCGTCTCGGGATGTGCGAAGTCCGAATGGGCTCCCTGCGGAAGCCAGAAGCGGCCCCGCTTGAAGCGCGCGGAGGCGTTGATGTTGACGATGCGGTGCTTCAGCTCGTCCCGGGTGTAGTCCTCGGCGACCGGACGGAGACGGCGGACGACTACTACCTCGGCGGGGGCACGGGCTCCCACATGCCCGATGCCCGGCGAGAACTCCGCGATGCGGTGCCAGATGCCGGTCGCGTGGTCCGCTTTGGAGTACGTCAGCACGATGGGGCAGTTGATGGGCGCAGCGGTGAGGAGCCTGTTGAAGCCCTTGGCGAACACGTCCGGCGGTGATGCCATCTGGAGTATCAGGACGCTGTCCACCGTGAACGGGAAGTCCTTCTTCGTCCAATCCCAGGCAAGCGTCGGCGGGCGGACGAGCCCGGCCCCCGCTTCCTGGATGGCCTGGCACAGGAACCGGCCGCCGAAGGAGTGCCCGATCGCGTGCAGATACTGGCCCTGCGACGTGCGGAGCTTGGCGGGTCCACGGTATGGCTTGTGGCGTTCGGTGTTCAGGTAGCCCAGGAGTTGGGCGACGACTGCGGCCGCCGAGCCTTCCGTGCTCATCCGGTGTGCGCGGTTCCGGATCTTGCGGTAGCGGCCTTTGGACGGCCACCGGACCACGATGTTGTAGCTGCGATAGGGTCGGAGCTGCTGGTAGCGCTCCGGCGAGGCCGCATAGAGGTCGTTGATATCGCGCAGCAGCCGCTGAGCGCTCTGCTCCGCCGAGGTCTTGGACGTCATCCAGCCGTGGGCGAACACGTTGATGTCGGTGGTCCCCGCCGGTATCGCGATACGGCGCTTGAGGAATGCGGGCACGGCTGCTGGCTGCACCGCCTTGCCCTCCGCGTCGAGAAGGAGCCCTTTGCGGTTCAGATCCAGCGTCACCGTGGTCATCGGGAAGTCGTCCATGCCGATTCGGGCGCCGATTCGTGCGGCGCGATATGGGTGTCGATGCCCCGGAACAGCGATATGGCGATGCCGAGGGGGTTCTCGCACTTGTCCGCGAAGTGCCGGGCGAGGTCGCGGGTGACGTCGCCGACGCGTACCCCGCGTTCGAAGAACGCCTCGAAGAAGCGCGTCGCGTATTCGAGGGCGAACACGGGTGGCAGGTCGATCTGCGGCCCGATCAGACAGTTGATCCCGGAATCAAGAAGCGTCGCCCCGATCGACCCGTAGAACTGGGTGGCCAGTTGACCGCCCTGGCAGGCGTTGGCGAACACGATCGGGCCGGGCTTGAACTTCCGGCCCCCCAGCCAGACCAGTACGTCGGCGGTGCGTATCGGATCGTCATCGCTCAGGACGAGTTGGGCCGGCGTCAAAGCGGAGTCCGCGTCCTGCGTCGTTCCGCTCACCTTCATGTGGCACCCGAAGTACATGATCTGTTCGGTCTGGCATCCGGGGCCGAGCGAGGCGGCCATCTTGGGCCGGGTCTCGCGGATCTCGACATCGGAGTGCCGTTGGAAGAACTCGATCATCGGTGCGACGCACGGGTAGTTCTTGTAGGGCGGTAGCCTCGCGAATTCGGTGTCCAGTCGCGGGTCGACGTTCATGCCCGTCCTGAGTCGGCCCTCCGCCGGATGGATCCGGCTGTCATGACCGTTGGCCCGGCCCAGGCACTGCTCCACCCAGTGGCTGTAGCCCCAGAAGCCGGACGTGACCCACTGGGCGTCGGGTGCCTCCAGGCTCGGCGAATCCGCTTGGGGCGTGTAGAGCATCGACCACGGCACGTGGAGATGCTCGGAGTGAATCGTGATGATCTGCGCGTCGCGGTTCAAAGCTTCGCCCAGCTGCTGTCCGATCTCCTGGAGCCCCTCATCTCCGAGTTCGAACAGCATCTTGTAAAGAGTCGACCCTTCGCGGGCGAGGCGTTGGCCGACATCGCTCCAGCGGGTCGGATGGGTGGCGCTTCCACTCAGATCCCATTGCTGGGCATAGGGGAACTCCAGGCCCGGCGTCGCTTCGTACCGTTCGATGACCTGGTCCTGCCAGGCGTCCCGCAGGGTTTGTATGGCCCCCCTGATCTCCTTCGGCTTGGCGGTGAGCCAGCCTTGGAAGCCGCCTCCGCCGTCGTCGGGGAACGCGGTTCCGAACGCCCGCAGGCTGATTCTCTTGCCGTACTCCTCGAAGAGCAGGTTGATCGTCCGATTCCGGACCTGCGGATACCGCGGGGGCGGCTCGGCGTCGAAGACGGCGCGGACAGGGCTGATCATCGGTTCAGCGTCACCTCTTCGTCGATGGCGACGTCCAGTTCTGTCGCGCATTCCTTGAGCGGGATGCCGACTGACTCGTCAAGCACCACGATCCTGATTTCCACCTGGCCCGCGCGTTCCGGGCGGATGTCGAAGTCGGTCGAGACGGGGGCGCCGGCCCTGTCCAACCGCAGCCTGCGGGTCGCCGGCCGGACCTCGAATTCCTCGGCGGACAGCATGAGCCGCACCTCGAGCGTGGCGGCGGCCTCCGCGTCGCCCGGCGCCGGTGCCCAGCGGGCGGTGACCCCGATCGTCTCCACTTCGCCGACCACCGGGGATTCGGTGGTGGTGAGCCGATCCACCTCGATGGTGATCCCGGGTGCCGGCGCCGGATCGGAATCGGAGCCGGAATCGGAATCGGAACCGCTGGAGGCCGGGACCGTGACGGCCGGCGGCGGCAGCTCCGCCACCGGCCGGGTAAGACGGTCCAGCTTGCTGCGAAGCCCTGGTTCGAGGTATGCCGTGGCCTGGGCGCACCGGATGGCCAGGGTCGTGGCGTGGACGCTGCCCGAGGCCAGGCACGCCGCGACGATCGCGTTCACGTTGGCGCGCTGCGCGTACAACCAGGTGGTCTCGCCCCACCACCGGTCGTCGATCGACTCGCTGATCACCTCGGACTGTCCGCTGCGCTCGATATGGACCGATGCCAGGTAATCCTGGAAGGCCCGGTGGACGAACCCCAGTTCCCCGGTACGAGAAGACGCGATCAGGATGCCGCCGGACACCGCGACTCTCAAGACGTCTTCGGGGCTCGGCGCGGCGGGAGCGGCCAAGCTCTCCAGTGCCTGAAGGATCTCGGTGAGTCCGAGGAGGCTCTTGCGTCTGATCTGCATCGCGTAGGCCAGGTCGCGGAGCGGCGTCTCGATGTGCTCGCCGGTCCACGGCTGGTGCACCCCCTTCTCCTCCTGCCGCCGCCACAGCAGGGCCTTGCAGAGCTCGTCGTAGACCTCGGCCCGGCCTTCGGGAAGCGGCGAGGCGTAACGGTGGACGTTGGCGATGCAGGCCAGCGCCAGCGGGCTTTGCGCCAGGCTGGCCAATCCGGGCTCGACGCGCACGCAGGACCACAGCTCGGCGGCGGCGGTGAAGGCATGGCCGTGAGGACGGATGGTGAAGGGCTCGTACCGGTCGAGCGCGCGGTACCACCTGTACAGGAAGTCACGGGCGTGAGCCTGCTCGAACGGTTCGGGGCGGAGCAGGGTGCCCCGCGCGGCCAGCGACCGGTGGAAATCGCGGTCCGGTCTGGAGGTGATGATGAAGTCGCAGAGGGGATGCCGGTCGATCTGGTGCTCGATCCACCGGGCCACGGCGTGCCGGGCGTCGGGATCGATCACCTCGTCGAGCCCGTCGAGCATGACGACGCACCGGTCCCGCTCGAGTGCTCCGCCGAGGAATTCGAACGCTGACGAATCGTCGAATTGAGAGCTCAGTATCTCGACAAGACCACTTTCCGGCATGGCCTTGATAAGACCGGCGTGATCGCGGAGATTGAGCAGTATCGGAAGTCTGGTTTTCTCCTCGCTCTCGTCGGCCTCGGAGAGAAGCCGGCCGGCAGTGTGCCGCACAAGTGTGGTCTTACCGCTGCCGGGAGCACCGGTGATGGCAAGAACCACGCGATCGCTACAGTCAAGGTGGGCACGCAGAGTCTGGAATTCCAGCGGCATGACCGGCGAGAGCTCATCGCGCTCCGGGTCGAAGGCCATCGCCCGCAAAGGCACGTCGACGAAGACGTCTTCGACTCGGGGCGCCTCCGCGCGCGTCGCCAGGCCTTGGAGGTCGACCCGCAGCTCACGGCGCATGAGCGCGGACCACTGCGCGTACCCGGATTCGTCGACCGCGGGACCGCGGCGTCCGATGCCCAGCCCCCTGCGCTGCAAGAGGAAGGCGAAGGGGATGGTGGTGAAGAACGCGGCCGCCCCGGCCGAGACCAGGGTCAGCGAAGCCACGCCGAGGTCGGTGAACCCGGCGGTGAAGGCGACCACGACGGTACCCAGAGCCGTCCCGATGCCGACCGGCTTCAGCCTCTCCTCGGCGACGGCAGCCCGGCGGCGATGAACGCGAGCCATGGTCCCCCTCTTGGGCCGGCCTACCTGATCTACTCAGTGCTCTGCGGCCGGATACATCCGGACGACATTTTCAGAGTACTGCGATAAGGCCGCGACGGAGCCGGATCGGGGTTACCCCTGATTCGACACTCGGCATCATGAGGCATCACGGAGATTGAATGGCATCATCGGGATTTGTCGAGACCGAAACGCCTTTACTCCGACGCCATCCGCCGGGCGAAGCGCTCCCTCACACTGGCTTCGAAAACAGGGTTCTGCGGCCTGGCCGGGTCGTTGAGCAGCGCCTCGACGTACGCCGGGTCGGCCACGTCGATGGCGAGGATGAGTTCGCGGTCCAGGTCGGAGCCGAGGGCTTGCTCGATGGCGAAGGTCGGCGTCTTGAGCTCGGCCATCGCGTTGTCCGGGTCCAGGAGCCAGTGCATGCGGGGGAAGGCTTCCTCGGTGAGGCGCCCGGCGAGGGCGGTGCCGGCTGGTTCGAGGCCGGCGGGCAGGCCCAGGGCCCAGCGGCGTTTGAAGGTGTAGGGGGGTCGTTCGTCCGGGCGGAAGGACCACTCGTCCGGCGGCATGAGGTGGGTGTCGAGGAAGATGCTTTCCTTGCCCGGTTCCGTCGGGCCTCCGCCGCCCTGGTACAGCCGGCGGCAGAAGTCCCAGTAGGCCAGAGGGAGCAGGGCGTAGCCGACCTCGAAGCAGAGCCAACTGGGGTCGGTGGCGTGAGTGTCGAAGTACAGGAGCGTGTGCGAGTACCGGCCCTCCAGGCGGAAGTAGCGTCCCTTGCGGGACAGGCCTGCCTGCTTCGCCGCGGGGGCTACGTACTTCCTGATGATGACATCGATTGGTCCGGCCACCATCAAGCTCCGTTCCGTGGGCGCCTGGCGCCGACACTGTGTCGGCGCCAGGCATCGTATTGGCCGATGCCCACACCCTTGCGGGTCGCGCGTCGGGGACCGTCCGCTATGTGGTCGCCAGCGTGAAGTCGAGCTCGGAGACGCCGCCTGTGCGGATGGTCACCTCCTTCGTTTGCGAGGCGTATCCGGTGCTGGAGGCGACCACCTTCAGTGGCTCGTTCCGGCCGGGCAGCCACAGCGAGTACGCGCCGTGGGCGTCGGTGGTGACCGTGTACGTCGGGCACGTGCACGTGCCGGACGTCGCGTCGCGTGCCGGGCACAGCTGCACCGTCGCGCCGGGAATCGGCTTGGCGGGGCTGCCTGTCGTGCCCGCCGTGCCCGTCGTGGCGGCCGAGGTCACCGTGCCCTTGACCTCGCCCCAGGACCACGGTGCGGCCACGTGCAGGTTCACCGGCAGCGCATTGGTGACGTCGGGCGTGTCGGTGGTGAACGTCAGCGCTCCGGCGTACCTGCCCGGCGCCGTGAGCTGCGAGGCGTCGACCGTCACCCGGACGCGGACGCTCTGGCCCGGTGCCAGCTCCAGGGAGCCGCGGTTCTGCTGGGTGGTGAGCCAGGGGACCGTGTCGCCGCCGCACTGGTCGAAGCCGGGCAGGACCTGTGCCACGGTGTTGCCCGAGGGGAAGGCCAGGCCGTTCGCGATCGAGCCGCCGACCTGGTACATCCCGCAGCTCGCGCCGCCGCTGCGGAACGTCGGGTAGACCGCGTTCGGCAGCGCGCTCCACACGTTGTTGACCGGGTCGTACTGTTCGGCCTGGTTGGTGCCGTCGGCGTCGGTGATGCCGCCGACGATCTGCAACTGGCCGTTGGCGCCGCTGGAGGACATGCCCCAGTCGGGATAGGGGATGTCAGCAGCCTGCGTCCAGGTGTCGGTCTTCGGGTGGAAGAGGTACGTCGAGGCCAGGCCCACGGTGTGGCCGCCGGAGTCGTGCGTGTCGCCGCCCGCGCAGATCACCTCCGCGGCGATGCCGGCGCAGGCGCCCCACTGCACGGACACCGGGTAGTCGGCCAGCTTCGTCCAGCTGTTGGCGTTCGGCGAGTAGCGGTAGACCGCCGAGGAGAGGCTTTCGCAGTTGTCGGTGGCGCAGCCGCCGATCACGTACAGGCTGCCGTCGAGCACCGCGACGGTGGCTGAAGCAGTGCCCTGCGGCAGGTCCGCGACCTGCGTCCAGGAGTCGCCGGCCGGATGGTAGGCGTAGACGGTGGACTGGATCTTGCTGGTGCCGTTCCAGCCGCCGACCACGTACATCGTGCCGTTCAGGAACGCCGCCGCGGGCGACTCCAGCGCCTGGGGCAGCGGCGCGATGGCGGTCCACGACGCGGCGACCGGGTCGTACACGAAGCCGTCGGTGCGGGCCACGCCGCCGATGATCTGGCTCACCCCGCCGACGGAGTAGGCCCGGCCCTGGTAGTACCCGACCGCGTTGTCCATGATCGGCTCGGGGTAGTCGGCGACGGCCTGCCAGCCTCCGGCATCCGGCACCGGGGCGATCGCCGGAGTCGGAGTCGAAGCCGACGGTTTTGAATCAGTGCCCTCAGGTTGTGAATCAGTGCCCACAGCGCGGACTGCCGGACCGGTCGGGTAGTCGCCCGGCACCCTCTTCAGCGGCACCGGACCCGTGGAGTCCTGAGCCGAGGCGCCGGCGTTCGAAACCGGTGCGGTCGAGCCGGCGCTCTGCTCGCCGAGAGTGACGTGCAGCGGGGCCCGTCCGGTGTTGGTCAGGGTGATGTCCCGCTGCGTCTTCTTGCCGAGTTCCTCGCCGACCGAGAGCGACGACGGACCCACCGAGAGCCGCCCGGCCTGCAAGGTGACATCGTGCTCGACGACCGAGTCCGCGACGGTCGCAGCCGACGTGGTCAGCGTGGCGTACCGGTTGGCCGCAGTGGTGTAGGTGTGCCGCCCGGCCCCCTGGCTGAACAGCCAGTAGAAGCCGTCGGCGGTCGCGGTGTCGTCCGGAGTCGGGTGACTGGTCGCGGTGGTGGCCGCGCTCGCCGTGTCCGTGGTCACCGCGCCGTTGAGAGGCTGGCGCGTGTTGCCGTCGGTGACGTGGCCCTCGACGATGCCGCCGGGCACGGTACGGCAGGTGCCGACGTAGACGTTGTCGATCTCCCACAGCGAAGAGCCCGCACCGCTGTAGTGGAACCGCACCTGGACGCCCGCGTGACCGGCCAGACCGGTCAGCGGTACGTCGACCGGGCCCTGGACGACGTTGCCGTTCGCGTTCCAGATCTGGTGCCAGGTCTTGCCGCCGTCGCCGCTCCCGTCGATCTCGGCCTCGGTGCCCGCGGCCGGCAGGTATGCGGTGAGGAACTTCAAGTCCGCGTTGGGCTGACCGGACAGGTCCATGACCGGCGAGACGAAGTCGGTGTCCTCGGCCGCGCCGTTGTGGTCGTAGGGGTCTGCGACGCCGAAGTTGCCCGAGCCCGTGGTGAGGTTCCACATGGTGTTCGGGTCGTCGAACTCCCACGTGCCGGCCGCGCCGCTGTTGTCGGTGACGGTCCAGCCGCCCTTGCCGGTGGTCCCGCTCCAGCCTTCGAAATCCGCCTGGGCCGGGTACCCGTAGCCGGGGGCCGTGCAGAGATTCTGATCGGCTCCCACCGCGAGGTCCTGGGTCACGGCGGCGGTGCCGACCGTGACGGACTCGACGGCCGTGCCATAGCCGGGATAGATCGGCGTCACGTGCAGGGTGTACGTCGCGTCCTCGGGCAGGCTCACCGAGTACGCGCCTGTCTTCGGGTTCGAATAGATCGCGCCGTACGGATAGCCGTCGATGGTGATCTTCGAGTACAGGCCCCACTTGTGGCCGGTCGAGTCGAGCACCTTGCCCGAGACGGTCTTGGCCGGGATGACGGACAGGGTGAGGTTGATCGTCGTGGTCTGATTCGCGGTGATCTGCACAGCGGCCTGCGTCACGGGCTTGAAGCCGTACGCCGATGCGGTCGCGGTATAGGTGCCAGGCGCCACTTCGACCGTGTACTTGCCTTGCGCGTCAGTCGTCGCATGGAAGGTCAGGCCTTGCGATGCGTCGGTGAACACGACACCGGCGTTCGCCACTGCGCTGCCGGCCGAGGAGGTGAGCGTGCCGGTCGCGGTGCCGAAGCTGCCCAGGGTCAGCGCGGTGATGCCGTTCGGCGTGCCCAAGCCGGTCGGGCCGTCCCAGCCGGGACCGGCGGTGCACAGGACGTTGCCGCAGGTGCCGTCAGAGCCCTGGGTCACGTCGTAGAGGTGGTTGCCGCCGAAGGCGTACGGATAGGTCACCGGGTACGTCCCGGCGGCCGGAGCGCCGGCCAGGGCATACATCGCGGTGATCAGCGGTGCGGACAGGCTGGTGCCGCCGACCTGCACCCACCCCGGCTGGCCGAGCGTGTCGTAAACCGCCAGGCCGGTCTTCGGGTCGGCGTCCGCGGAGAGGTCCGCGGTGGCCCGCTTGGCGCAGGCCGTGGCCAGGCCGGTCTGGTACACCGGCTGCGGCTCGTACGCCGAGCAGCCGGACCCGCCGGAGGCCCAGGCGGTCTCGGTCCAGCCGCGCGCCGTCGACGGATCGGCGGTCAGGGTGGTGCCGCCCACCCCGACCACGTCCGGGTCGGACGCCGGCCAGTTGACCACGTTCCCGGTGTCGCCGGAACTGGCCACGATCGCCACACCGGGGTGGTCGTAGTCGGTGTCGGCCTGTTCGCCGGCGAACTCGTTGGGGATGCCGTAGGAGTTCGAGACGTACTTCGCGCCCAGGCTCACCGCGGTCTTCTCGGCGGCGCCCAAGTCGTCAGTGGAGTTGCTGGTCGCCTCGACAAGCAGGATGTGGCACTGCGGGCACGCCGAGGACACCGCGTCCACATCGAGCGAGGTCTCCTCGGCCCAGCCCTTGTCGTCGGCCGGGTAGTCGGCGCCGCCGGTCTGGTCGGTCTTGCGCAAACACCCGTTGGCGGAGGTGCAGGCGGGCAGACCGTAGTGCTGGCGGTAGACGGCCAGATCGGACTCCACGGTGGAGGCGCCGAAGGCGTCGACGATCGCCACGGTCTGGCCCTGGCCGCCGTCCGGCAGGTTGTACGCGGCCTTGATCTGGGCCGGACCGAGCGCGGTGGCCGGCGGTCCGTCGGTACCGGCGATCAGGCTGCGGGTCTGGGTCGTGGCTTCGAGGGCGAAGCAGGTCGCGCGGCCGGGGGTCGGGTCGGGCACGTTGCACGACGCCGGGCTGTAGTCCGGCTGGCCCGCGGCGAGCTTGGCCAGGCGGGGGTCGCTCTGGGCCTCAGCTGTGGGCGGCTTGGGCGTTATAGGCGCAATTGGCGTTGTGGACGTCACAGGGCTCTGCGACGTGGCGGCGATCGTCGTACTCGATGAGGTAGCGATGCCGAGTGAGTTCGTAGCCGCCGACGCCGGGCCGGCGCAGCAGAGGCTGAAGCCGAGCAAGCCGGCTGTCAGTCCGAGAAAGGGCGCGCGCCGGCGCCCGGAAAAGTGCATCGGGCAGTTGCCTTTCGAGGGGAGTTCAGGCGTCCCTGGCGAGTATGCGGGGTGAACGCGTGACACTCGATTGGGCAGATGCCCTAAAGAAAAGAACGCTTTAGTCCTGAGGCCTGTCCGCCGTAGCTGCGAACCGCATCTGCGTCACGATCACGGCCAGCGCGGTGCGCGTCGTCACGCCGTATTTGCGCATTGAGGAGTTGAGCTGGGCGGCGACGGTCTTGGGGGAACGGGACAGCGCGATCGCGATCTCGCGGTTCGTCAGACCGCTGAGCAGCAGCTCGACGACTTCCAGTTCGCGGGGTGAGAGGTGGTTGCCGTAGCCGCGGCGTCCGGCCCGGCGGCGGCCGGCCTTCTCGCCGCCGTGCTCCTTCAGCGTGGTGGCGACACGATCGGCGTCCTTCTTCGCGCCGAGTGCGGCCAGCCCTTGCGCGACCTCGGTCCACTGGGACAGCGCGGCTTCGCGCTCGCCGGCCTTCTCCAGGGACCGGGCCTTCTGCTCACGGGCCAGCAGCGCGTAGTACGGCCGCGGCAGCGCCTGCCATGCGGCGACGGCGACATCCCATGCGGCGACGGCCTCGGCATGGTCGTTGTGCGCTTGGGCGATCAGGGCACGGCAGGTCTCCAATGCCGCACGGGTCGACGGGATCTCCCGGTCGCCGAAGCCCCGGGCGAACGCGGCCGCCAGCTCCCCGGCCTCGCCGACGCGTTCGGCCGCGATCAACGCCGCCACGCGCACCGGTACGGTCTCCGTGGCCCACAACCACATCTCCTTGCCCATGACCACTTGGACGGCGTCGTCGGTGAGCGACAGAGCCTCCTGGACATCGCCGGCGGCCAGGCGGATCCGGGCGAGCGCTCCGGTCGATTCCATCGACATGTCGGCGATGCCGCGCCGGGCGGAGTCCTCCCGGACCGAGCGCACCACGTCCTCGGCCGCCGGGTCGCCGCCTGTGGCCGCGCCCAGCAGTCCGAGGACCAGTCGGCTGTCGAGCTGCATGATGGGTTCGTCGTCGAGCCGCACCCAGTGGCCCGCGCGGTCTGCCAGACCGCTCCACGCGCCGGTGAACCAATCCAGGTGCGCGTTCGTCACCGCCGCCATGTCGCGCAGCCGCACGTAGTGGTGGCGTCGCGAGACGTCTCCGGCGATCGCCAGCCGCCGCCGAGCGTCCTGGTAGTGGCCCCACTGCATCGCGCCGTCGCCGGTGTTCAGCGAGAGCCGTGCCAGGTTCAGCGCGTCCTGGGGCGTGTCCTCCCGGGCGGGGAAGCCCGCGGCCAGGTCCCAGCCGGACGGATCGCCGAGGTCGAGCAGAGAGGTGATCCGGTCGATCGCCAGCGCGAGCCGTTCGGCCTCCGGCAGCCAGGACTCGGCGACCGCCGCGGCCCGGTCGATCCAGCGCCGGTGCTCGGCGGCGGGCCACAGCGAGCCGACCGGGCCGCCGAGGGTGGCCATCGCCCGGGCCACCTCGGACGGGCTGTCCGCCAGGTCCGGGATCGCGCGCTGGAGCTGGTCGACGCCGTCCGCGTGCTCGCCGACGTGGAGCAGTATCCTGCCGAGCTGCGCGCGGATGCGGCCCCGGTCGGCCTGCTGGATCCGCTCGTCGTCCAGCACGAATCGCAGGGTACTGACGACATCGGCGCCGCGCAGATAGCCGGTGATCAGGAACAGCGGGATCTTCTGCGCGACGCGTGCGACGTCGGTCGGGGGCAGACCGCCTTCGGTGAGCAGTTCGTGCAGCAGCGGAAGCGCGGTCGGGTGATCGCCGGCGGCCAGCGCGAGATCGACGACCTGCTCGGCGTACCGGCACCACTGGGTCATCTCGTTCGCGGCCCGGTAGTGGTAGGCCAGCCGCGCGACGGGTAGCGGGTGTTTGTCTTCGAGCACTGCCGCCGCCCGCCGGTGCGCCGCCCGGCGATCCGGGCCGGCGGCACGGTGATAGACGGCGCGGGCCGCCAGGACGTGCCGGAAGGCCAGGCGTCCTGCCTCGTCCTCCGCGATCAGGCCGCTGCGAACGGCCTCGCGCAGCGCGGGCCCGACCTCGTGCGGGGCCAGGCCGCTGACATGGGCCAACACCGGCTCGAACTCGGCGTCCACGAGCACGGCTGAGGCCAGCAGCATCTGCTGTGCCCCGGCGTCGAGCCGGCCGACGCGATCGGTGACCGCGTCCCGGATCGAGGGCGGCACGTCGATCTCGTCGAGGGTGCTCCGGATCCACTCGCCGTCCCGGCGGACCAGGTCGGAGCGGGCGTGCAGCAGGCGTACCGACTCCTCGAGCGCCAGCGGCACGCCTTCGGTGCGCGAGTGCAGCAGCTCGGCGAAGGCCGGGGAGACCAGCTCGTCGTCCAGCATCGAGGAGACCAGCTGCGCGACTTCGAGCGGCTCCAGCCCGCCGAGCGTGACGCGGACGCTCCCGTGGCCGCGGGCCGACAGGCGCGGCACCAGGGAGTCGGCGGGGAGGTCCTCGGCCCGGTAGGTCAGCAGGAGGCTGACCCGCTGGGCGGGGCGGGTGACGAGGAAGAGCAGAAAATCCATGGTGGCCTCGTCGGCCCAGTGCACGTCCTCGACCACGAGCACGCCCACCCCGAGCCGGTCCAGCAGTTCGGCCAGCGCGCGGATCACACGGTGCCGCGCCGCCCCCGGATCGCTCAGCGGCTCGGGCGCGAGCGGCAGTGTGTCGGCCCACTCGGGGAACAACGGACGCAGGGCGCCGGCCAGCGCGCTGAGTCCCAGGCCGGAGACCTCGGAGCAGCGTTGCCGCGCGGCGTCGACGATCGGTCCGAGGGTGAGCGGCTCGCGGAAGGGCGGGCAGACGGCGACCAGGGGCTCGGTGGTCGGCGCGGCGGTCTGCGCGGCGCTCGGTGCGGCGGTCTGCGCGGCGCTCGGTGCGGCGGTCTGCGCGGCGCTCGGTGCGGCGGTCTGCGCGGCGCTCGGTGCGGCGGTCTGCGCGGCGCTCAGGTCGGTCGCGGCGGCGCTGTGCGTCCGGTACGTCCGGAGGGTGGCCAGCGCTTCGCGGACCAGCCGGCTCTTGCCGATGCCGGCCTCACCTTCGACGAGGACCAGTGCGGGCGGGGCGATCAGGGCACGGACGACCCGGGTCAGCTCGGCGTCGCGTCCGACGAAGCGCGGCGTGCCGATCTGGTTCACGGGGCCAGACTACCGATGGCCGCCAGCGCGCTTATAGGTCGGAATTGCTCCAGATCACGGCGCTCGCGGCCGGCGTCGGCGAGGCGGCGCCGGCCGCGGGCGGCGGATCACCGGGATCCGCTGCGCTCCTCGACGTGCCGGATGAGCTTGTCCCGGTCGCCGCCGAGCGCCACGTAGCCGAAACGCGGGCACAGGGTGTGGCCGGGGCGCTCCGGGTTCGGGGTGCGCATCAGGGCTACGGCCTTGTTCTTCAGGCCGTACATGGCGTGCACGGCGACCTGGAGGCCGCTCAGCGGCGGTTCGGACTGGGTCGAGCCGCCGCCGAACGCGGCGTAGACGGCGTCGACCAGCTGGGAGTACGCCAGGTCGAACTCGTCCAGGGCCGCCGCCTCCGGGCCGCCGTCGCCGTTGCGGGGCTGGAATTCGGCGGGCTCGACCTGGCTGTAGTCGACCAGGAGCATCGCACCGGCCGGGGTTTCGCCGGCCGTCTGGTCGGGGCGGAACTTGCGGCCGGCCTGGATCTCGCGGAAGCGCGCGTAGTGCGAGTACATCTTCCAGCCCGAGCTCAGGCGGTCGGCGTCGGTGACGGTCTTGGCCGGCTTGTGCAGGTCCTCCTCGGGCAGGCCTTCGCCCTGGTCCACGATCTTCCTCACGGCCTGGCGCGCCGTCTTGCGGTCGCACACCTGCACCACGTCGCCCGCGCCGCCGTAGTACTCGGTGACAGGGACCTGGTTCACGGGCTTGAACAGCGTGTCCGGGCAGATCTTCGGGTCCCGCAACGCGTTGTCGATCGCGTGGTAGAACTCGCCGATCGTCCGATAGGAGCCCTCCTCGGAGGGGATGGCCTGAATGGTGGCGGCGCCGTGGAGCGGGTGCTCGATCTCGACGTAGTTGTCCACGGCCGGCGGCGAGAACGGCAGCAGCTCCAGGGTGCCGATCCCGGTGATCAGCGGGCTGTCCAGCGGGTAGACCGGGATCGGGCTCAGGTGTCTGCGTCCCAGGAAGTCGACCGGGTCCGGGCTCGGCACCTCGCCGATGGCGTTCAGGACGTTCGCCGCCAGCGTCATGTGCAGCATCTCCTCCATGACGACGCTGCGGATCGTCTGGGCCGCGTCGGTGTTGCGGCCTTCCCGGATCGAGTAGAGACCGGTCAGGTACGCCGGGATCGTGCTGAGCTCCAGGCCGACGGCCAGCTGGAGCCCGGCCTTCAGATCGGCGAGCGTCGGGATCTTCATCGGGTGCTCGTTCATGCGTCCTTCTTCTCCTTCAGCTGCGCCGCGATGTGGTCGCCGGTGCGGATGGCCAGCGCGGTCATGGTCAGAGTCGGGTTGGACGTTCCGAGCGTCGGCATGCTGCCGCATCCGACGACGTACATGTTCGGCAGGTCGTGGCTCCGCTGGTAGCCGTCCACCACCGAGTGCTCCGGGTCCTCGCCCATCCGGTGCGTGCCGACGACGTGGCCGGCGCCGCGCACCCAGTAGGTCGTGCCGTCGTAGTCCACTTGCGACGGGTCGCCGGCGTCCCAGTGCGTGTAGTCGCCGGGCTTGTACTCCGGCCGCCGGACCTTGTCGCCGATGCCGAGCCGCGCGAACAGCTGCCGGCTGGCCTCGGCCGCCCAGGGCAGCGAGGCGCGGACGTACTCCGACAGGTCGTAGTGGATGACCGGGCGGTACATACCCAGCGCGTCCTTGTAGCGCTCGTCGATGGTGATCCGGTTGCTCGACTCAGGGTCCTGTTCCAGCTCCCAGGCGATGCGGAACTGGTTGGGCAGGATCTCGCCGAGCCGCTTGCGAAGCGGACGGCCGTAGAGCTGCGCCGTGCCGGTGGCGGCCCCGCCGACGAGGTCGTGGACCGTGTCGTAGGGCGCGTTCTCCGGGAAGTTCCAGCCCCAGTTGCCGATCTCGACGCGGAACGCGGTGCGCTCCGAGCGGTACGCGCCGTCCCGGAAGGCCGGGATGCCCGACGTCGACCCAGGGCCGCGGTAGGCCCCCGCGCTGTCGTCGAGCAGGCCCCAGGTGAGCAGCAGCGGGTGGTCCATCAGGTTCCGCCCGACCTCGCCGCTGTTGTTGGCGGCCTTGGACGCCAGCAGCAAAGTGGCGTTCTCGATGGCGTTGGCGGCCAGGACGTACACGTCGGCGGTCACCGTCGCCGACACCGGCGGGCTCCCGTCGTCGGAGTACTTCAGGTAGGTGATGCCGGTGACAGTGCCCTGCTTTTTCGGGTGCTGCGTGTGCCGGACGTTCGAGACCACGCACTGGCTGCGGATCGCGACGCGCGCCTTCTCCTTCTCGCCCTCCCCCGGGTCCCGGTCCGGGTATTTCACGATCAGCTCGTACAGGGTCTTCAGGGCGTTGTACTTGGCCTGCACCGGGCAGATCGGGATGCAGCTGGAGTTGCCCTCGCAGCGCTGCCCCTGGTCGGCGTTCCCGACCGCGCCGACCGGCTGGTATCCCGGGGCCGGCGTGGAGTTCCGGCCGACCGGGGTGTTGCTGATCCGGATCGGGAACGTGTACTCCCGGCCGTCGTCGCCCTTCAGCGTCACCACCAGACCGGCGGACTTCTTCGCCAGGTACTCGTCCAGGAAGCTGCTCGGGATCTCCTGCATGGGGAAGTGGTAGGCGCCGTCGGGGAACTTGGCGGTGTTCTTGCTCTTGAAGAACTTCGCCGGGTCGTCGCCGATGCCTGGGTAGTACTGGTGCTCGACGTCCGCCGACACCCCGATGATGTCCCACTCGGCGCGCTCGTAGTAGGGCTTCAACTCGTCGTAGGTGATCGGCCAGTCGACCCCGCGGCCGTACTCCGAGTGCATCCGGAAGTCGTTCGGCAGCATGCGCAGGCAGGTGCCGAGCCAATGCAGCGTGGTGCCGCCGAGCGCGCGGGCGTAGTCGCTGCCGAACGGGAGCGGGCCCATCTGCACGAAGTAGCCGTTGTCGGCGGGGATCTTGGTGGTGCCGTCCGGGCCCATCACCGGGCGGCTGATGTCCAGCACGTCCGGTTGCGGCGCGGAAACGGTCGGCGGGTACGGGGAATTGGGGACCTTGGCCAGGGCCCGCTGGTAGGACTCCACATAGGTGTCGTACTTGTCGGCGCTCATCGCGGTGGCGCGGCCGGCTTCCAGGATCAGGATGCGGGGATGGCGGGCGGGACGGCGCCCGGCGGCCTTCTCGATGACCGTCTTGGCGACCGTGGCCCCGGCGATGCCGCCGCCGACGATGACGATGTCGTAGTGCTCGTCGTAGTGCTCCTCGACGCCGCCGGCGGTCTTTCCCCCGCTGGTCTGCTTCTGCATGTCAGGGTTCTCCTCAAGGCACTTCGGGATGGCTTGCGACGCCTCGTCGCGGCTCAGGACGAGGGGAGCGCGGGCGCCTCGGCCCAGGACCCCCAGCCCGGCGCCTTGGCCCCCATCGGGTGCGCCCCGGCCGCGCGCCAGACCAGAGCCTCCCGGTAGGCCTGCGCGGACACGACGTGTTCGACGTCGTCGGCGGTCGAGCCGTTGACGTCGGCGTAGGAGCCGGGCAAGGGGTACCAGCTGCCGAGGTACCAGAGCTTGATCAGGCTGATGATCACGGGCCCGTAGCGCCTGCTCCCGATGACCCGGGTCCGCAGCGCCTCGCCGTCGTGCTGCTCGCGGTCGGCCTCCAGCGCCTCGGCGGCGGCCTGCAACAGGTGCCCGGCCTCGCGTTCGCCGATCAGCCGGAGCAGGGTGTCGTAATGCTGTTCGAGCAGGCCGGTGCCGGCCAGCTCCACGCGGTCGAAGCCGGTCAGCTCGACCGACAGGTCGGTGAAGACGGCGATCGAATCCGGCCGGGCGGGCATTCCGGTGGTGGTCATGCGGGTGCTCCCTGGGGGGACTTGGAAACGGCCGATCACCACCTTCGCCTTGATCCCGACCTGCGGCGCGGTGGGACGGGGACCCGCGTTGGAGGGTTCGGGCCATTCGGGCGACGCGCGGTTTGGCGGCGGCTGACGGCGGCCGACGATGGCTGGCGGCAGCCGGTGACAGCCGGTGATGGCTGGCAGCGGCTGTCACCGGCTGCCGACAGAGTGTGCGATCGCTGTGGTCGGATTGTGAAAAGGCGATGCGACGGTCTGGACATCATCCGTCGCCGAGAAGGGCCCACCTGTGAGCACCATCGAACCGTCCAGCCGCCGTAAGCATGCCGAAGGCGGCGCCAAGCGCCTGCGGCGCGTCGTGCCGCTCCTCACCGCCGCCACCGTCAGCGCGTCGCTGGTCGCGGCCGCCGCCGGACCCGCCGGCGCGGCCGCGCGACCCGCGGGGGTGGCGAGTATCCAGGTCGCCATGGCCATCCCGGCCGCCGCCCAGGACCAGGTCATCACGATCGCGCCGGGGGTCACGCTCACCATCGGCAGCACCGAGGTGCAGCTGTCGCTGACCAAGGAGGCCGTGACCGAGGTGCAGACCGTCATCGGCTTCGGGCAGACCGTCGCCGCGCTCGTCACCCCGATCCTCGTCGCGGCGGGGGTCCCGAACGCCGCGCTGGTCAGCGGCGCCATCGCCGTGGCGCTCGGGGTCGGCAGCGCGTTCCTCAAGGTCTGCACGGCCAGTGACGGCAGCGCGGCTTTCACCGTCTCGTTGAACGCTCTCCCCTCCTGCAGCGGCTTGGGCTCCCTGTAGAAGCAAGCACAGCAGCGCATCGCCGCCCGACAGGAAGCCGGGCGGCGATGCGGCGATGCGGCCGTGCGGTAATGCAGGATGCTGTGATGCGCTTTCAGCCGGCGTTCGTGGTACCGAAGTCCTGCTGGAGCCGCGGAATCAGGTCGGCCAGGTCCTGGTCCCAGCACGTGACGTCATGACCGCCGTCGCAGTGTCCCCACCCGGCGCCGTCGCCGTAGTCCTGGAAGTACGGGTGCTGACCCGCCGCCGTCAGCGCGGCGTCGAAGTGCTGGGACGCGCTCTCCAGCCACCACTCGCGGTAGTCCCCCGTCGGCCCGTTGCCGTTGCCGACGTAGATGGAGACGCCCATCCCCGCGAACGCCGAGGCGTTCTCCGTGGGATCGGCGGCGGTCCACAGGGAGTCGTCGAAGGGCGGCGTCACCGATATCGGATACGGGGACCCGAACAGCGCGTCGCTGCTGACGGCCGGCTGGTAGGGGTCGTTCACCGGATGGCAGGCGCTCCAGGCGACGGTGCCGGGGAGGATGCCGCTGCTGACGACCGGCAGCGCCCCCTGGGCGTCGATGAGCGAGGCCACGACGATCTCGCGCAGGACCATCTCGTTCCGTGACAGGTCGGCGTCCCCCGACAGCGTCGCCACCTGGCTGAACAGGGCGGGGTGGAGCTGCGCGAGGTGCAGCGCGCCGAAGCCGCCCATGGAGATGCCGGCGATGGCGCGGTGCTGCTTGTCCGCGACGGTGCGCAGGTTCGCGTCGACGAACGGGATCACCTGCTGGGTCTCGAAGGTGTCCCAGTTCTGCGCGCCGGCCGCGGTGGACTGGTCGCGCCAGTCGGAATACCAGCCGCGCGCGCCGCCGTCGGGCATGACGACGATCATCCCCGAGGTGTTCTTCAGCGCGTTGAACTGCGGGAAGCCGGCGCTGCCGAAGTAGTCGCAGGGGTCGCCCGGCGAGCCGTCGAGAAGGTACAGGACGGGGTAGCGCTTGCCGGGATCGCTGTAGTAGTCGGCGGGCAGGACGATGCGGACGTGGTGTCCGACCGTGCCGGGGTCGTTGGCGACCTGCGGCGAGGTCACCGTGATGGTGAAGTCGGTCGCGGTCGGGGCGGCGATGCCCGGGTTCGACAGGGACGGATCGGCGACCTGCGTCAGCCCGTACCCGTCCGACAGGACAGGCGGGCCGGCGGGGTCGGCGTGGGCGGCGACGGGACCGGCGATGGCGCCGGCGGCCGTGAGGGAAGCGGTGACGAACACCGCCATGGTGGCGGCTAGCCGATGTTTCACAGAGCCCTCCTGAACAGTGGTGAGGTTGTGGCTCGGTTCGGAGTGTCACAGCGGCGTTTCACAATCCGAGCACAGTGATCGCACACCCCCGGCCCGGCCGGTCACGGCACGGCGCTGAGTCAAGAGAAGGTAAAGAGTTCTTGACGGCTTGTGTTCGAAGTTGTTCGCTGACGTTCGATACAACGTTGTAAAAGCCGAACAGAGCATGACAGAACGCTGATCCGATGCCACAGGCAGCGCCCTGGCTCGGAAGGAGAAGCCTGATGTCCATCCACCTCCATCGGCCACCCCATAAGCCGCGCCGTCGGCCACCGGGTCTGACGGCCGTGCTCATGGCCCTCGCCGTCATCGTGGGCCTGTGTGTGCCGGCGGCCGCCGCGTCGACCACGGCCACGGCCGCGACCGGCACCGGCACCGGCACCCCGACATCGACGACCGAATACCCGGGCCTGGAAGCCCAGTACGGGCCCGCCACCGGCACGGCCGGCGGCAGCGACTGGACCCTGGGGCCGGTGAAGAACACCATCGTCGATCCCGACATCGACTTCTCGGATCTGCTCCCCCGCCTCCAGCAGTTCGCCGGCAGCGGGACCGCCGCCGGGATCCAGTGGAGCGGCGTCATCCACGTGCCGACGGCCGGCAGCTACACCTTCAAGTGGTACGGGGACAACGGCTTCCGGATGTCGATCGACGGGAGCTCGGTCATCGACCACTGGGTCGACGACTGGAACGTCCCGGTCACCGCGACCGTGGACCTCACCGCCGGCGAGCATTCCTTCCAGGCGCAGTACTTCCAGGACACCGGCGGTGCGAACGCGCAGCTGTCCTGGGCGCCGCCCGGCCAGGCGATGGCGGTCGTCCCCGCCTCCGCCTTCACGCTGCCGCCCGGCTATGTCCCGACCCTGACCAACGCCTCGCTGTCCACCGACGGCACACAGGTTCGGATGACGTTCAGCAAGCCGCTGGCCGCGTGGCCCGCGACGGCGACCAGCCACCTGAGCGTCGCGGGGTTCCCCATCGCCTCGGCGGCGCTGGATCCGACCGATCCGGCGACGCTCGTGGTCGTCCTCGGCGGCCCGCTCTACAAGACCTGGGCCAACCTCACCATCGGCTATGACGGCACCGGCGGCGCCGACTACGCCGACGGCTCGGCTGTGCCGCTGTTCTACAGCGGTCTGGCCAACACCTCGACGGCGAACATGACCACGCCGTGGGCCTCGCAGGTCAACCCGAACAACCCGCTGCCGGACTACCCCCGCCCGCAGATGACGCGGCAGCAGTGGCAGTCGCTCAACGGCAAATGGAGCTTCCAGGGGCTGCCGGAGAGCACCGGCGCGACCGACGTCCAGACGCCGCCGGCGACCAGCGCGCACCTCACCGGCTCGATCGTCGTGCCCTACCCGATGGAGTCGGAGCTGTCCGGCGTCCAGCAGCACTACGACTACTCCTTCTACCGCCGCACGTTCAACGTCCCGGCCTCGTGGCGGGTCGGCGGTCAGCGGACCGTGCTCGACTTCGGCGCGGTGAACTACCAGACGACGGTCTGGGTGAACAACGTCCAGGTCGCCACCCACACCGGCGGCTACCTGCCTTTCAGCGTCGACATCACCGCCGCCCTGAAGGGTTCCGGCCCGCAGCAGATCACCGTGGGCGTCAGCAACACCGACGCGCCCAACCAGCCGCAGGGCAAGCAGCAGCTCGACCCGTCAGGGATCTTCTATACGGCCTCCAGCGGCATCTGGCAGACCGTGTGGATGGAGCCGACGCCGGCCAAGCGCCTGGACCAGGTCGTGTTCACACCGAACCTGCCGAGCGCGCCGAGCACCGCGAACGCCTCGGTCACCGTGGACGCGGTCAGCAGCACCTCGGCCGGCGGCCGCGTCACTGTCGCCATCACCGACGGCCGACGGATCGTGGCCGTGGGCACCGGGACGACGAACACGCGGTTCACCATCCCATTGGCCGACCCGCATCTGTGGTCGCCATCGGATCCGTACCTCTATCACGCGACGGTCGTGCTGACCGACGGCTCCATCCCGGACGTGGTCGGTTCCTACTTCGGCGAGCGCACGGTGAGCGTCGGAGCCGTGAACGGGGTCAGCAAGATCCTGCTGAACGGCACCCCGACCTTCGTCGACGCGACCCTCGACCAGGGGTTCTGGCCGGACGGCATCTACACCGCGCCGACCGACGCCGCCCTGAAGTGGGACATCACCGAGACCAAGGCCATGGGCTTCAACGCGATCCGCAAGCACATCAAGGTCGAACCGGCGCGGTGGTACTACGACGCCGACACCACCGGGATGCTCGTCCTGCAGGACATGCCGTCGATGAACGCCGGGTACACCCCGACCGCCTCGGACGACACCGCGTTCCGGTCGCAGCTGCACCAGATGGTCGAGGACCTGCGCGGGGAGACGTCGATCATCTCCTTCGAGCCCTACAACGAGGGCTGGGGCCTGGACCGGAACACCGTGTCCAACGCGGTGAGCGAGGTCAAGGCGGCCGCCGCGCAGGTCCACGCCGACGACCCGAGCCGGCTCGTCGACGCCGAGTCCGGCTTCAACTGCTGCGGCAGCGTGAACACCGACACCGGCGCCGGCAACGTCATCGACTGGCACACCTACACCGGCCCGGCCGACCCGCAGCCCGACACCGCGGACAACCGCGCCGCCATCGACGGCGAGCACGGCGGCTGGGGCCTGGCCATCCCGGTCCACGACTGGGACCAGGGCTTCATCAACTACGCCGGCGCCGCCGACACCGCGCAGCTGACTCAGAAGTTCGTGCAGACGGCCGACGCGGTCCGCGTGGAGGCCCAGTGCCAACTCTCCGGCAGCGTCTACACCCAGCTGACCGACGTCGAGGGCGAGGTCAACGGTCTGTGGACCTACGACCGCCGGGAACCGAAGATGGACATGTCCCAGGTCGCGGCGGCCAACGCCAAGATCATCGCGGCCGGGAGCAGCGCCGGCGACTGCGGCCAGAACGTCGTCAGCAAGGCGGGCACCTGGCCGCTGACTGACGGAACCGGCACGGTCGCCAAGGACACGTCCGGCAACGGCGATGACGCGACGCTGTCGAACGGCGCCACCTGGGCCACCTCCGGCCCGAACGGCGGCGGGCTCCAGCTGAACGGGACCAACCAGTACGCGCAGACGCAGGGACCGCTGCTCAACAGCGCCGGCAGCTACACCGTCGCGGCCTGGGTCAACCTGAGCAAGAAGGGCGCGTTCGCCACCGCGGTGAGCGAGGACGGCACGGTGAACAGCGTGTTCTTCCTGCAATACGACTCCGCGGACGACCGCTTCGCCTTCAGCAACGCCAACGCCCGAGCGGTCGGCAACACCGGCGCGAACGGCGGATCTCCGGCGACAGGTACCTGGTACCACATCGTCGGAGTCCGGGACGCGACGGCGAACACCATGTCCATCTACGTCAACGGCACGCTCGCCGGCACGACGACCGTCTCGCCGGCCGACATGGCGACCGGCCCGATCGCTATAGGGCGCGCCAAATTCGGCGCGCAACAGGTGGACTTCTGGCCGGGAAGCCTGGACGGCGTCCAGATCTTCCCGACGGCTCTGACAGCTGACCAGGTGTCCGCGCTCGGCTGATGCAACCGCGTTAAAGCAGCCACGTTCGTGACGCGCCGGCCGGATGGTCGGCGCGTCACGAACGTCTCAGCTCGCCAGGAAATCCAGCAGCGCAGCGTTGAACTCAGCGGTATGAGTCGCGTTGACGCCGTGCGGGCCGCCTTCGATCAGCGCGAGCCGGGATCCCGGGATCGCCTCGTGGGTCCGCGCGCCGCTGGTCTCGAAGGCGACGACCGCGTCGGAGTCGCCGTGGACGACGAGGGTCGGGATCGTGAACTTGGCGAGGTCGCCGCGGAAGTCCGTCGTGCCGAACGCGGCTATGCACTCCCGGGTCCCCTCGGGCGACGCCGTCACAGCGAGGCCGAGGTGGTAGTCGCGGCGCTGCGGGCTGATGAGGTCGGTGCGGTCCCCCGCCGTGAAGAACCGGGTGATGAACGCTTCGAGGAAGGCGATCCGGTCCTCGGCGACGCCGGCCTGCATCGTGGCCAGTGCCTCGTCGGTGAAGGCGCCGCCCGGGTTGTCCGGCCCGGCGTAGAGGTAGGGCGGTATCGCGGCGGCGAAGACGGCCTGGGCGACCCGCTCGGTGCCATAGCTGCCGACGTACCGGGCGACCTCGCCGCCGCCCATGGAGAAGCCGACGAGGGTCGCCTCGCGCAGGTCCAAGTGCTCCATCAGGGCGTTGAGGTCGGCGGCGAAGGTGTCGTAGTCGTAGCCGGTCCAGGGCTGCGACGAGTTGCCGAACCCGCGTCGGTCGTAGGTGATCACCCGGTACCCGGCCGCCACGAGCGGAGAGACCTGGCCCTCCCACGAGCGGCCGGACAGCGGCCAGCCGTGGATCAGGACGACGGGCCGCCCGGCGCCGTGGTCCTCGTAGTAGAGGTCGATGGATGTGCTGTTCTCGGTGCCGACGTTGACGTGTCCCACAGTTGTCTCCTCGGATTGCCGGCGGTGCGATGCCGTGCCGCCACCCCACCACCGCCGCGGGATCACTCATATCCTGGAAAGACCCCAGTCCCGAGGGGTCCTGAGGAGAATCAGGCTGCGCCGAGGACGTCGGACAGCTGCCTGCGGGACGTGATGTCGAGCTTCCGGAACACCTTGTTCAGGTGGTACTCGACGGTGGACGTGGTGATGAACAGCCGCGTGGCGATCTCGGTGTTGGTGGAGCCGCCGGCGGCCAGGGCGGCGACCTGCTTCTCCTGCGGCGTCAGGTCGAAGTCGGCGCGCACGCCGCGTTTGCGGGCGTGCTCGCCGAGAGCGAGCAGCTCGGTGCGGGCGCGCTCGGCGAAGCCGGCGGCTCCCATGTCGGTGAACATCTCGTAGGACTTCCGCAACTGGGTCCGGGCCTCGGCGCGGCGTCCGACGCTGCTCAGCCACTCGCCGAAGAGCAGGTGGGTCCGGGCCTGTTCGGTGACGATCGCGGTGTCGGCGAGATGCTTCACGGCCTGCTCGTAGAGCTCCTCGGCCTGCTCGTCGCCGGCCATCAGGGCCCTGGAACGGGCCAACAGGCCGAGCGCCCACGGCGTGCCGCTGAGCGGTGCGCGTTCGGTCAGGCGGGCCAGCGCGGCCGAGGCCGTCGCCGGGTCGCCGGCGCGGACCGCGGCCTCGATCACATCGGGAAGCAGGAGATTGCCTTGCCCCGGCACGTCGTTCTCGAATCCGCGACGGGCCCAGGCGAGCGCTTCGGAGTAGTTCCCGGCGCCCAGTTCCAGGATGGCCAGAGCGTTGTAGGCGTTGTTGGCCATGACCTCGAATCCCAGATAGCCGCCCCATCTGGTGATCGCGTCTTCGGCACCGACCAGTAGCTCATCCCTGCGGCCCTGCCACGCCAGCAGCTCCACGCGGTGGGAAGGCCCCTTCGGCACCGTCCCGAGGGCCACGGCGAGCTCGTCGGCCTCGTCGTAACAGGACTGCGCGCCGACGAACCGGCCGGCCCACAGTTCGCTGACGGCCAGGGCGTAGAGCACCACACCGAGGGACTGCAAAGCGCCCTGGGCCCGGGCGACCGCCGCGAGACGCGCCATCACGGCCCCGTAGCCCCGGTCGTCCCACAGATCCTCGGCGCCGACGTAGGCCATCAGCGCGATGGGCATCCCGGTCTCCACCAGGTCGTCGGTCAACAGCGCCGCGACCGAGGCCCGCAGCTTGGGGACCGCCGCCGCGTACCCCTCGGCGATCCGGGTGCAGTACGCGTCCATCACCAGATCGGGAAGGGTCGGGGCCGAACGGTCCCACGGCATCGCGAGCGTCTGGCGGGCCATCTCCTCCAGCGTCATGCCGACGGTCCGGTCTCGCGTCATCATCCCGGCGGCGAGCGCCTCGAACACCATGTCCCGGGCCACTCGCTGGTCGATCGGGAGGACGTCCGCGGCGGCGGGCATCAGGATCGAGGGCGCCATCGCGGCGCGGCCCCGCAGCCATTCGATGGTCGCACGCAGCCGCTGCGCCGTGGCCCGCGCCGTCGGGGTGCCGGGCTCGTTTCCGGCTTGGTCGAGCACGGATTGGGCCATGGCGGTGTCGCCGATGACGAGGTGTGCTTGGGCGGCGGTGAAGTACCGTTCGGCGCGGATCCGCGGGTCGGGGGTCAGCTCGGCGGCCCGGATCAGGAAGGTGGCCTGCGCGGCGTAGCCACCACGGCCCCTCGCGCGCTCGGCCGCCCGTTCCAGTTCGGCGGCGACGTCCTCGTCGAGACCGACGACCGCCTCGGCCAGGTGCCAGGCCCGCCGGTCCGGTGCCGACGCGCGGTCGGTGGCCTCGGCGAGCGCCTGGTGCGCACGCCGCAGTTCGCCCGGCGCGGCTCCGGAATGCACCGCCGAGCGGATGAGCGGGTGGCGGAACGCCGGGTGCGGGTTCGTGGTGAGGATCCGGCCCGCGACGGCCGCGTCCAGGGCTTGCGCCGACAGTCCGAGAGCGGCCGCCGCGAGCCACAGGGCGATGGGATCGTCGGAGGGAGCGACGGACAGCAGGAGCAGAAGCGACTTCGTCTCCTGCGGCAGGGAATCCACCTGACGCTGGAAGTGGGCTTCGAGCCTGGGCCCGAGCGGCAGCGGCGCCAACGACACCGCGCCGCCGCTCAGGTCCGCGGCGAACTCGTTCAGGGCGAGCGGGTTGCCCGCGGCCTCGGCGATGATCCGGGAGACCACGGAAGCGTTGCGCAGTGCGACCGGAGCAGAAGACGATCCGGCCGGCACCGAAGCCAGGAGCTGCGTGGCATCGGCGTCGGACAGCCCGGTGAGGCGGAGCGCGGGCAGCCCGTCGATCGGCGTCGGCGTCGGCGTCGGCGAGGTGCCGGGCTCCCGGTCCCGCGTGCACAGCACCATGCCGACGCCGTCGGCATGCAGGCGGCGAGCGACGAAGGCGAGGACTTCCAGGGATTCGCGGTCCAGCCATTGCGCATCGTCGACGAGGCACATCAGCGGCCCGTCCGGGACGACCTCGGACAGCAGGGTCAGGGTGGCCAGGCCGGCCAGGAACCGGTCCGCCGGCGGGGCCGCGACCAGACCGAACGCCGAGCCGAGCGCCTCGCGCTGCGGATCGGGGAGCCGGTCGAGCCGGTCCAGGAAGGGAAGCAGCAGCCGGTGCAGCGCGGCGTAGGCGAGCTGGGATTCGGTCTCGACACCGGCGACGCGCGCCGTCTGCAGGTCGCCCGCGGCCTCGGCGGCGTACTTCAGGAGCCGGGTCTTGCCGATGCCGGCCTCGCCGGAGATGACCAGTACGCCGCTCAGGCCCTCGCGGACCCGCGCGATGAGCTCGTCGACGGCCCGGCATTCCTCGTCCCGGCCGAGGAACCGCGACGGCTCGAAGGCCCGGTGTCGCGCGTCGATGCGGTGGAGGGCCGAGGAATCGGGTGTGCTCACGAGCCCGAGGGTAGAAGGCCGGCGGCGGGCATCGCGTGCGTCACGTGACGGTCGTCCCGTCCCCGAAGTCGCCGTCTTCGAGCAGGTCGGGGGGCAGATTGAGGGTCCAGGCCAGTTCCGAGCGCGACACGACCCCCAGTTTGGGGAAGATCCGGTGCAGGTGCGTGCTGATCGTCCGGTGCGAGAGATAGAGCTTCTGGCCGATCTCCCGGTTCGTCAGGCCGCTCGCGGCCATCTGCGCGATCTGGAGTTCCTGCGCGGTGAGCTGGTCGCGGGCGTCGAGATTCCGGCTCCGGCTGGTCTCGCCGGAGGCCCTGAGCTCCTGCCGGGCGCGGTCGCTCCACGGGATGACGCCGAGCGCGTCGAAGGTCTCCCGGGCGGCGCGCAGGTGCGGCCGGGAGTCCGCGGCGCGGCGCTGGCGGCGCAGCCATTCGCCGTAGGCCAGCTGTGTCCGGGCCCTGATGAACGGCCAGCCGGCCAGGTCGGCGCGCAACGCGGCGGTGTAGAGCTGCTCGGCTTCGGTGTCGTCGGCCAGCAGCGCGCGGGCGAAGCGCAGGCCGGCGTGCAGAACCGGGGACGGGGTCTTCAGCGCGGCGGACTCCATCTCCCGCATGATGTCCGCGATCGCCGCGCCCCGGCCGCAGTGCGCGGCGGCGTCGACGAGGTCTGCGATGGCGAAGCAGCGCAGCGCCACCTGGTAGCAGGGGTCGGCCGGATCGTGCAGGCGGCGCAGCTGGGTGTACGCCTCGTCGAACCGGCCCGCGCCCAGCGCCGCCAGTCCGCGTGCCATCTGGGCCCGGGCCAGGACCGGGCGCGCGCCGACCGGGAGTCCGGCCTGTTCGGCCTGCGCTGTCAGGACCCTGACCCTGTCCTGGTCGCCGCGCAGCGCGCCGATCGCCGCCTCGATGGCGCGGATGAGGCCGTGCAGGAACGGCTGGGTGGTCTCGCGGGCCAGCCGGCCGGATTCCTCGGCCGCTGGTATCGCCACACTCAGGTCGCCGAGCTGCACGGCGCTGGAGGCCTCGGCCCCGAGCGCGCGGGCCAGCAGTCCCAGCCGGCCCTGCGGCCGCAGTCCCGCCGCGGCGGCCGCCGACAGCTTCTGGGCCAGGTCGAAGGAGCCGACCATGAGCGCCCCGGTCCCCAGCATCCGGTCCATGCGGGCGTCGCGGCCCGGGGTGGCCACTATCCGGTTGAGCCGCTCGATCACCACCGCGCCGCGGTCGATCGGGGCGGCGTAGGCGAGGATGGCCAGCAGCCACGGGTCGTGCTCGTCCAGCCCCAGGTTCTCGGCGACGTCGACGACGTGCTGCCGGGCCGGGCCTCCCGGCTCGGTCCAAAAGCAGCGCTGCGCCGCGCTCCACAGGATGCGGACGGCCAGGTCGCGGTCGCCCTCGGCGGCGACCGTCTCGGCGAGTCCGGCCAGGGCCCGGGTGTCGGCGGTCCGGCCGCGCAGCCCTTCGTCGAATCCGCCGCGCAGCCACACCACCCGCGCGCGCTGCTGCGTCGTCAGATCGCAGCGGGAGGCCTCGTCCAGAAGGTTCCCGACAACCTCCCGGCTTCCCAGCTCGACGGCCAGTTCGGCGGCCCGCAGCAGGCGGTCCGCGCGCGACGCAGGATCCTGACTGAGCCGCGCGGCATGGTCGAGCGCCATCACGGCGTCGCCGATCCCGCCGCGGTGTTCGGCCCGCAGCGCGGCGGCCTGGAGCTGGACGGCGACCGATTCCTCGGGCAGGGCGGTGGCCGCGGCGCGATGCCAGATACGGCGGTCTTCCTGGTCGGCTATGACCTCGGCCAGCGCGGCATGGGCCGCGTAGCGCTCCGGCAGGGCCATGCTCTGGTGGATCGCCGAGCGCATCAGCGGATGCCGGAAGCGGATCTCGCCCCGGTGCACGTCGATGAGTTGCGCGGCGACCGCCGGCGTCAGATCGCCGGTGCCGGAGCCGAGGCCAGTGCCGATGCCGGTGCCGGGTTCGCCGCCGGCCAGCCGGGCCATGGCGCTCATCGTCTCGGTCAGCGAGGGGCTGTCGTTGAGCGCCGCGATCTGGAGCAGCGTGCGGGTCGGTGCCGGGAGCCCGGACAGGCGGATCGTGAACGCCTGCTCCAGCCGTTCGGTCAGCGGGATCCAGGAGCCCGGCGTCGAGGTGCCCTCGGCGGTCGCGGCGGCGGTGCGTGGAAGTTCGGTCAGGGCCAGCGGGTTGCCCGCGGCCTCGGCCAACACTCGGCGGCGCAGTGCCGGGTCGAGGTCGGGAGCGTGGGTGTCCAGCAGGGCCACGGCCGCGTCGGCGCCGAGCGGCGGCAGGTTCAGCTCGGGCAGCTCGGCGTCGACCAGCGACGAGGGGAACCCGTCGCGCGCCGCCGCCAGCAGCACGATCGGCTCGGATTCCAGCCGCCGGGCGAGGAAGGCCAGGACGTGGGAGGTGGAGATGTCCAGCCAGTGCGAGTCCTCCACGACCACCAGGACCGGCGTCGTCTCGGCCGCCTCGGCGATCAGGTTCAGGGCGGCCAGCCCGACCAAGAAAAGGTCAGGGGCGGCTGATTCCGCGCCGCCGAGCGCCGCCTCCAGCGCCGCGCGCTGCCGCTCCGGGATCAGGGCGATCCTGTCGCGGATGGGGTAGAGCAGCTGGTGCAGGCCCGCATAGGGAAGGTGCGTCTCGCACTGGACGCCGGAGGTCGTCAGCACCCGCATCCCGGAGGTCCTGGCACGTCCGGCCGCGTAATCCAGCAGGGCGGACTTCCCGACGCCGGCTTCGCCGCGCACCACCAGGGCGGTTCCGCGCTCGCGGACGCCGACTATCAGGCCCCTGAGTCGCTTCGTCTCCGCCGCCCGCCCGACCAGTGCCACAAAGCTCCCTGAAGGAAGAGGCGGCGCCAGGTCGCCGTGGGCATCACTTTAGTTGATCAAGCTGCGGCTCCGCAGGACTGGGGTCTTTCCACGGTACGAAGTCCGCCACCCGGCTGTTGTGCTTCTGCCATGACCACACCGACCGCATCGACAACGCCAACGACACCGACCCCGGTCCTGTTCATCCACGGACTGTGGCTGCACGCCACGTCCTGGGAGCCCTGGATCGACCTGTTCCGCCAGGAGGGCTACGACCCGTCCGCCCCGGGCTGGCCCGGCGACCCCGACACCGTCGAGGAGGCCCGCGCCAACCCCGAGAGCATCGCCGACCACGGCATCGACGACGTCGTCGAGCACTACGCCGGGATCATCAGGGAGCTGCCGGTCCTGCCGATCCTGATCGGGCACTCCTTCGGCGGCATGATCGCGCAGAAGCTGCTGGGCCAGGACCTGGCCGCCGCCACCGTCGCGATCGACGCCGCGCAGATCAAGGGCGTGCTCCCGCTGCCGCTGTCCGCGCTGCGCGCCACGCTGCCGGTGTTCAAGAACCCGGCGAACAAGCACCGCGCCGTATCGCTGACAGCCGACCAGTTCCGCTTCGCGTTCGGCAACGCGCTGACCCCCGAGGAGTCCTCCGCGCTGTACGAGCGCTGGACGATCCCCGCCCCGGGCAAGCCGCTGTTCGAGGCGGCCGCGGCGAACTTCAACCCGCACTCGCCGGCCAAGGTCGACACCGCCAACGCCGCGCGCGGCCCGCTACTGCTGATGACCGGTGGCAAGGACCACACCGTCCCGGAGGCGGTGACCCGCGCGACGCTCAAGCAGTACCGGCACTCCGAAGCGGTCACCGACATCACCGACTTCCCCGACCGCGGGCACTCGCTGACCATCGACGGCGGCTGGCGCGAGGTCGCCGGCACCGCCCTGGAGTGGCTGCGCCGGCAGGGGCTGTGAGCATGGACCTGCATCTGACCGGCAAGACCGCGGTCGTCACCGGCGCCAGCCGCGGCATCGGACTGGCTGTGACCCGCGCCCTGGTCGCCGAGGGCGCCCGGGTGGTGGCCGGCGCCCGCGAGCTCACCCCCGAGCTGAAGGAGCTCGTCGCGGACGGCGGGGTCCTGGCGGTCGAGGCGGACCTGACCGCGCCGGAGGGTCCGGCCGAGCTGATCGCCGCCGCCGTGCTCGCCTTCGGCGGCCTGGACATCCTGGTCAACAACGTCGGGGCGGTCCGGCCGCGGGTCGACGGCTTCCTGGCCGTGACCGACGAGGACTGGGACGCGACGCTGGCCGTCAACTTCCTGGCCGCCGTGCGCACGACCCGGGCCGCTCTGCCGCACCTGGTGGAGCGGGGCACGGGAGCCGTCGTGACGGTCAGCTCCGTGAACGCCTTCCTGCCCGACCCGCTCGTCATCGACTACAGCGCCGCCAAGGCCGCGCTGTCCAACTTCTGCAAGTCGCTGTCCAAGCAGGTCGGCCCTCAGGGCGTCCGCGTCAACACCGTCAGCCCCGGACCGGTCGCCACCGGCCTGTGGCTGGCCGACGAGGGCGTCGCGGCGACCGTCGCGAAGGCCACCGGCAGCACCGCCGGCGCCATCGCCGAGCAGGCCGCCAGCGACGCGGTCACCGGCCGGTTCACCCGGCCCGAGGAGGTCGCGGACGTCGTCTTGTTCCTGGCCAGCGACCGGGCCGCGAACATCACCGGATCGGACGTCGTCATCGACGGCGGTCTGATCAGCACCCTGTAACACCTGTCCCACTCACACCCTGGAGCACTTTGTGAAGCACCTCCATGCCGTTTTCCGGCCGGGCGTCATGCTCACCCTCGCCGTGGCCTCGGCCTTCGGGCTGGCCGCCACCACGATCAGCACCGGGACCGCGCAGGCCACGACGAGTCCGCCACCGGCAGCCTCGTCCGCCTCCTCGGGCGAGCAGATGCCGGCCGGGTTCAGCGAGCACAAGGTCCAGGTCGGCACGACCGGCATCGACTACGTGATCGGCGGCCACGGCCCGACCCTGGTCCTGCTGCACGGCTACCCGCAGACCTGGTACGAGTGGCGCGAGGTCCTGCCCACGCTGGCCCAGCACTACACGGTCATCGCGCCCGACCTGCCCGGCGCCGGCCGCAGCGACGCCCCGGCCACCGGCTACGACAAGAAGGACCTCGCGGCCGACATCCACGGCCTGCTGGTCAAGATCGGGCGCGACCACGACATCCGGCTGGTCGGCCACGACATCGGCACGATGGTCGCCTACTCCTACGCCGCCGCCTACCCGCGCGACGTCACGAAGCTGGTGCTCAGCGAGGCCCCGATCCCCGACCCGAGCATCTACACCTTCCCCTCGCTCACCGCGGACGGCCCCGGGGCCTGGCACTTCGGGTTCTTCGCCCTCACCAACGGCCTTCCCGAGGAGCTCATCACGGGGCGGGAATCGCTGTGGGTCGACAAGTTCATCGACGACCTCGAGGTCGTCAAGGGCGCCGTCACGCCGAACGACGTCGCGGTGTTCTCCACCTACCTGAAGGACCCGGCCCACCTGGAGGCGAGCTTCCAGTGGTTCCGGACCCTGCCGCAGGACATCGCGAACGACGCCGTGTACCAGAAGACCAAGCTCACCATGCCGGTGCTCGCGATCGGGGCCTCCGGCAGCCTCGGCAGCTTCGTCCCGGACCAGGTCCGCAAGTACGCGAAGAACGTCACAGGCGTCGTCGTCCCGGACTCCGGCCACTGGATGTACGAGGAACACCCGGCGGAGATGGCCCAGATCCTGCTCACCTTCCTGAAGGGCGACAAGTAATGCTCCCCCCGTTCCCCGACGACACGTTCCCCGACACCGAATCCGAGCCCTTCTGGTTCCTCGGCGGCCGCAGCCGGATCCTGCTGCCCGGAAGCAAGACCAACGGCGCGCTGAGCGTCATGGAGTTCCTGGACACGGCCGGCCACGCGCCTCCGATGCACGCCCACGAGGACGAGGACGAGGTCTGGATCGTCCTGGACGGCGAGGTCTCCTTCTTCGTCGACGACAAGCGCCTGGACCTGCACACCGGCCAGATCGCGCACGGGCCGCGCGGCGTCCCGCACAGCTACCTGGTCCGCTCGGAGAGCGCCCGGCTGGCCGTCGTGTTCAGCCCGTCGCGCATCGAGGAGTGGTTCAGCACCAACGGGACGCCCGCCACCCGCCTCGACGAGGAGCCCGCGCCCTTCGACATCGGCGGCATCCTCGCCTCCGCGGATTCCTTCCACCTGCGCGTCGCCGGCCCGCCGCCGACCGCCTGAGACGAAGAAAGGCTTACCCATGCTTGAAATCTCGCCCGATGCCGCGCACTCGCACCCGCACCGCTGGGCCCGCAAGCGCGCCACGATACCGGCCGTCCTGGCTGTCATGACCCTCCTGGTCCCGGCTGTCGCCTCGGCTTCGGCCGCACCGGCGACTCCGGCGGCCCGGCAGAGCCAGAGCAGGGCCGCCGCGTCGAAGCACCACGGCCCCAAGCCCACGGTCGTGCTGGTCCACGGCGCCTTCGCCGACTCCTCCAGTTGGAACGGCGTCATCTCCCGCCTGGAACACGACGGCTATCCGGTCATCGCGGCGGCGAATCCGTTGCGCGGACTGGACAACGACTCGGCGTACGTCTCCAGCCTGCTGAGCACCATCCCCGGGCCGGTGATCCTGGTCGGCCACTCCTACGGCGGCGCGGTCATCACCAACGCCGCCGTCGGGCACGCCAATGTCAAAGCCCTGGTTTACATCGCCGCGTTCGCCCCGGACCAGGGCGAGAGCGCGCTGGGGCTGACCGGGATGAACCCCGGCAGCCAGCTCGGTGCGGCGCTGGTCGTCCGGCCGTACTCGGCCACCGGAGGCGACGGCGGGGACGGCGAGGACGGATACGTCGACCAGGCGAAGTTCCGCGCGGTCTTCGCCGCGGACGTCCCGGCGTCCACCGCCGACCTGATGGCGGCCGAACAGCGCCCGGTGGCACTGGCCGCTCTCCAGGGCGCCAGCGGCGTCCCGGCCTGGAAGACCATCCCGTCCTGGTACCTGGTCGCCGGAGCAGACCAGGCGATCCCGGCCGCGACCGAGAAGTTCATGGCCAAGCGGGCCGGCGCCCACACAGTCGTCGTCCCGAACGCCTCGCACGCGGTCATGGTCTCGCACCCCGACCAGGCCGAGGACCTCATCGTCCAGGCCGCCGACGCGACCGGCTGAGGCGCTCGACCGGCACCACAGCGGGGTCGCAGCGCCGATCGGCGGTGCGGCCCCGCGCCACCTATGACCCTTTTGATCCTTTTGGCCCTTTGAAAGGACCGCATCCCATGGAGACACCCGTCAACGTCGCCGTCATCTACTACTCGGCCACCGGCAGCGTCTTCAAGCTGGCCAAGGCCGCGGCGACGGAGGCCGAGAAGGCCGGCGCCGAAGTACGGCTGCGCAAAGTCCGCGAACTCGCGCCCGACGAGGCGATCGCCACCAACGAAGGCTGGTCCGAGCACGTCGCGACCACCCAGCACATCGCCGAGGCCGCTCTGGACGATCTGGAGCGGGCCGACGTGATCCTCCTGGGCTCGCCGACGCGCTTCGGACTGCCGGCCGCGCAACTCAAGCAGTTCGCCCGCCCGTCTCCCACCACCACCCGTTAAGGAGGCGCTATGCGCCGCAGTTACATTGCCACCACCGGACCCCTGTGGGGCCAGGGCCGGCTCGTCAACAAGATCGGCTCCTCGTTCACCTCCACCGCCACCGCCCACGGCGGCCAGGAGTCCACCATCCTGGCGATGAACAACACCTTCTACCACTGGGGCTGCATCATCGTCCCGCCCGGCGAGCTGGAGCTGGCCGCCGTGGAGTTCCAGACCCGCCGCGCCATCGAGATCGCCGAGATCCTGCGGCGCGGGCGCGACACGTGAAGCCGCCGAGGACGCGGCCGCTCGCCTCGGTATGGGACTGGCAGATGTCAGCGGCCTGTCGTGGCCTGGAGAGCGCCAGGTTCTTCTCTCCGACCGGCGAGCGGGGTATGGCGCGCATGGAAAGAGAGCGGGCAGCCGGCGAGATCTGCCGAGGCTGCGCCGTCCGTGAACAGTGCGCCCGGTTCGCCGCGGAATCCGGCGAACGGCACGGAGTCTGGGGCGGTGTCAGCCGCGAGCGGGCGACGGCACGGCAGCGATGAACGGCCTCTGGCGCGAGCTCACTGAAGGACCGTGCGCAGCTGCCGCCGGGATGTGATGCCGAGCTTCCGGAACACCTTGTTGAGGTGGTACTCGACGGTCGACTGGGTGATGAACAACCGGGTCGCGATCTCGGTGTTCGTCGCCCCCTCGGCTGCCAGCCCCGCGATCCGCCGTTCCTGCGGCGTCAGATCATGTTCGGTCGGTTCGGTCCGCTTCCGGGTGTGCTCACCGGTCGCCAGCAGCTCGACCCGGGCGCGTTCGGCGAAGGCCGCCGCGCCCATCCGCGCGAACATCTCGTACGCGGTCCGCAACTCCTCCCGGGCGTCGGCGCGGCGTCTGCGCCGGCGCAGCCACTCGCCGTAGAGCAGGTGGGTCCGCGCGAGCTCCGTGCGCACCCGCGTGCTGCCGAGCAGCGCGATGGACTCGGCGAACAAGGCCTCGGCCCGGTCGTCGTCGGCCATCAGGGCCCTGCTGCGCGCCAGCAGCCCCAGCGCCCAGGGGGTGCCGGCCGACGGCGCGCGCTCCTCCAGCCGCCGCAGGGCGTCCTGGGCCGTCAGGTCGTCGCCGCAGCGCACGGCGGCCTCGACCAGGTCCGGCAGGACCCGTTGCACGGCCCCCGCGTTGTCGTGGTCGTAGGCCACGCGGGCCCGGGCCACGGCCTCGGCGTAGCGTCCGAGGCTGATGTCCAGCACGGCCAAGCAGTTCCGGGCCCAGTCCCCCAGACCGCCGTTCCTGTAGCGCGCCGCCAGGTTGCCGAGGAGCTCCTCGGCCGCGGCCCGGGTCTGCGCCTCCTGGCCGCTCCACGCCATCAGCTCGACCCGGTAGGCCAGGCCCGAGGGCTGGCCGATGACGCCTGCGAGGTCCTCGGCCTCGTCCAGGCACGCCGTGGCCGCGGCGAACCGCCCGGCCCGCAGCTCCCAGGTGGACCGGACCATCAGCGTGAACTGCAGCGCCCCCAACGCGCCGACGCGGCGCTCGTGGGCCTCGGCGAGCAGGGCGGCCTCGTGGCCGCCGACGTCGTCCCAGACTTCTTCGGCGGCGTAGAGGGCCAGCGTCGCCGGGCGCAGGCCCTGCTCGATCACCTCGCCGTCCCGGCCCATCGCGGCCAGCGCCGCCGTGAGCACCGGCACCGCCCGCGGGTGGTCGCCCTCGGCGCGCAGAGCGAAACCCCGCAGGAGCAGATCGGCGCTGGTCGCTCCGACAGACCGCACGGCGGACGAGGCCAGGACCGCCGCGCCGAACCTCTTCGGCGCGACCGGATCGTGGTCGCCGAACAGGACCCCGAGAAGCCCTTGCATCAGGATCGACCGGGCCAGGTCCGGATCGGTGCCGGCGACGATGTCGGCGGCGTCCAGCAGCCGGGTCAGCACGTCCCCGATCCGTTCGACGTAGATGTCGGCGCTCGCCCTGGTCTGCAGGGCCCGGGCCCGCAGCACCGGATCGCCGGCGGCCAGGAAGGGCTCGGCCTGTTCGAGCATCGTGTGCGCGGCGGCCGGGTCCCCGAGCAGGAGGTGGGCATGGGCGGCTTCGACCAGCCGGGCCCCCCGCCCGGCGACCGACAGCTGCGCCGCCTTGGCCAGGAGCGCGGCCCGCTCGGCGTAGCCGCCTCGGGCGCGCGCCAGCTCCGAGGCGGTGTCGAGTTCGGCGGCGACCTCGTCGTCGAGCCCGATCGTCGCCTCGGCGCGGTGCCAGGCCCGGCGCTCGGGACTGCGGACCGGATCGCTGGCCGCGGCGAGCGCGGCGTGGACCCGGCGGCGTTCGGCGGCGTCGGCTCCGCGGTAGACGGCCGAGCGGATCAGCGAGTGGCGGAACTCGATGAGCCGGCCTCGCTTGAGAACCCCGGCGGTCATCGCGGCGTCGGCGGCTTCGGCGGTCACGCCGAGTTCGGCGGCGGCGCGCCACAGCAGCAGCGGGTCCTCCGGGGGCGTGGCCGACAGCAGCACCAGGAAGGTCCGGGTGTCCTCGGGAAAGCCTTGAATCAGCTGACCGAAATGGGCCTCCAGGCTTTCCCCGACCGGGAGCGGCCCGATCAGCGGCGCGGTGCCGGCCAGATGGGCCGGGGTGAGCGCGTCGAGGCTCTCGATCAGGGCCAGGGGGTTCCCGCCGGTGTCGGCGACGATGCGCGCGGCCACCGCCGGGTCCAGCCGTCCGGCGACGTTCAGCCCGAGCAGTTCGTGCGCGTCGGCGTCGCTCAGGCCGCGGACCGGCAGCACGCTGAGCCCTTCGAAGGCCCGCAGCCCCGAAGGATCGTCGCGGCCGGCCAGGACCAGGCCGATCGCGTCGGCCCCGAGGCGTCGGCCGACGAAGGCCAGCGCGTCGCGGGACTCGCGGTCGAGCCAGTGCACATCGTCGATCAGGCACAGCAGCGGCCGCGCCGAGGCCGCGCCGGCCAGCAGGGTCAGGGTCGCCATGCCGACCAGGTGCCGGTCCGCCGGCGGCCCGGCGAGCATCCCGAAGGCCGAGGCGAGGGCTTCCCGCTGCGGAGCCGGCAGCGCGTCGAGCCCGTCCAGGAACGGACGCAGCAGGCTGTGAAGGGCGGCGAAGCCCAGGCGCTCCTCGGATTCGACGCCGGCCGCGCGGACGATGTGCACGCCGGACGCCGTCTCGGCCACGTGCTCCAGCAGCCTGGTCTTGCCGACGCCCGCCTCGCCGGCCAGCACCAGCGCCGAGCTCATGCCCTCGCGCACACCGGCCAGCAAGTCGGTCAGCGCCCGCAGTTCTTCGCCCCGGCCGGTCAGCGGAACCCGGCGGGATCGGATTCCGGCCGGGAAGTAATCGGCCATCCCCTCCAGGGAACCAACCAGAGGCCTACCGGCACCCTAGGGTCGGACCCTAGTTCGCTCGTCTGTACGGCTGCGACTACCCGCCTACTCGCCTACTCGCCTACTCGGTCCGCAGCGCCTCGCCGAGCTGTCGGCGCGACGATATGCCCAGCTTCGCGTAGATGTTGGACAGGTGGTACTCCACCGTCTTCTGGCTGACGTAGAGCTCGGCCGCGGCCTCCTGGTTCGTGCGGCCGTCCACGATCAGGTGGGCCACCGACAGCTCCCGCTCGGTCAGCGCGAGCACACGGCTGCTGGTCCGGCCCAGGGCGGTCAGGCCGATGGCCGCCAGGTCGGCGTCGCAGCGTTCGAGGAACGGCGTGGCGCGAAGGGCGCTGAAGCGGTCGTGGGCCGATCTGAACCAGCGTGCGGCCTCGCGGCGGGAGCCGGAGCCGGTCGCGACGAGCAGTCTCGCGTAGCGGTGTTCCAGCATCGCGCGGAAGAAGGGCGCGTCGTCGTCGGCACCGGACGCCGGGACGACGGCCTGCTCGTAGATCGCCAGCGCGTCGCCCGGCCGGTCCTGTGCTTCGGCCAGGTGGCCGGTGAGCCGGGCTATGACGAGCCGCATGTAACCCGTGCCGTCGTGTTCGGAGGCGAGAGCGTCGACGGCCTGTTCCGCCGCCTCCAACTCCCCCACGCCGATCAACGCCTCGGCCAGCAGCGACTGCTGCCACAGCCAGAAAGGCCTGTGGCGGAAGCGCATCTGCTCCTGCGCGCCGTCGGTTCTGGCCTCCAGCAACGGCTCCAACGACCTGAGCATGGCTGCCGGGTCCGTCTGGGCCTGCGCCAGCACCGCCCCGGCCAACGCCCAGAACACGGTCTCGGCGGCCGGCGAGCCGAAGGCCTGGTTCATCCGGTCCAGGGTGTCGATCTGGGCCAGGGCCTCGTCCCAGTGCCCGCGGCCGGCCAGGACGCACACGACCGCGAACCCGGCGGCGGCGTCGCCGAACACGTGATCCTGGGCGGCGGCGATCGTCTGCGCCCGGTCGGCCGCCGACTCCGCGGCGTTCCAGTCGCCCGCCACGTATTCCGCCACCGCCAGCAGGGCCAGCGACAGGTGGCTGAGTTTCGACCCGGCGCCCTGCCGGTCGCGCAGCGCCACCGCCGCCAGATCGGCGCGCGCCGCGGGAATCCTTGCCAGGAACAGGTTGCAGACGCCCCGGGTGGCCAGCGAGTCGAGCTGGTCGTTCGGCACCTCGGTGGCCTCGGCGGCCAGGTAGTCCAGCCGCCGCAGCGCGGTGCGCGGGCCCTGGTCCCACATCACGCCGGTCGCCAGCAGCGTCCGGGTCAGGTCGGTCGTCGCGGGGTCGAGGTCGCCGATGGCCAGGGTCCGGGCGGCCACCTCGGCGGTCTCGGCCCCGCGGCCGTCCCGGATCATGATGGTGGCCAGGAACGTCCCGGCCAGGACCGCGACCCAGCCCGGCTCCGGATCCGTGTCCGCGAGGGCCTCGCGCCAGGCTTCGGTGAGGCGGGCCTCGGCGGCGGGGAACCGGCCGGAGAGCATCTCCATCACGCCGAGGACGCAGTTGCGCAACGCGCTCGGCGCGCAGTCCTCGACCTGCGGCCGCATCGTCATCGCCGCCACCGGCTGCATGGTCAGCAGCGATTGGGCGCAGGCGGTCAGCAGCCGGCGCTCCCGGTCCGCGCGCCCTTCGGAGAGCTCGGCGGCCCACTGCAGGCGGGTGGCCGCCAGGGCGTTGCGGCCCGCGGCGGCCTCGGCCGCTCCGGATTGTTCCAGTTCGGCGGCGAGCCCGGCATCGACGGAGACCGCCGCCGCGACCCGGTGCGCCCAGGCCGCGCCGGTGGCGACGACGTCGGCGGCGGCGAGGTGGAGGGCACGGCGGCGTTCGGGGGCGATGGCGTCGTAGACGGCGTCCCGTTGCAGGGCGTGGACCAGCGTGACAGGGCTTTGCGATTCGGTCGGCCACCAGCGGACGAGTCCGGCCTGCAGCGCCGGGCCGAGCGCCTTGGCCGGATCGGGTGTCCCGGCGACCTGCGCGACGGTCGCGAGCGGCACGCGGGCGGCCAGCACCGCCATCGCCTCCAGGAGGGCCACGGAGTCCGGGGGAAGCTGGTCCAGCAGGGTTCTGATACTCACCCGGAGCGTGCGCGGGGCCGGCCAGCGCTGCGCGGTCTCGTCACGCAGGGTCTGGACCGGCACCTCGGCCAGGACCGTGCGGAGGTAGAGGGGATGACCCTTCGTGTAGCTGTGCAGCCGCTCGACCAGGCCCGGCGCCAGACGCACGTCGAGCAGCCGCCGGGCCACCAGCGCCACGTCGTCCTCGCCGAGCCCGCCGATCTCGACGCCCACGGCCCGTTCCAGGGACCGGACCAGCCGGTCCAGGGTCCCGACGGTGTCCTCCTCGTCGGACCGCGACACCAGGACGGTCAGCACCCGGTCGGCCCACAGCCGGCGCAGGACGAACCCCAGCACCTGCACCGACAGCTGATCGGCCCAGTGGAGATCGTCGACGACGATCGCGACCGGCCCCTTGGACTCCTGCAGCACACCCAGCAGAAGCAACAACTGCCCGGCGATGGCATTCGCCGACGCCCCGCCGGCCCCCTGAAGCGCCAGCAGCGGAAACGGGGCCGCCAGGTCGTGCTCCACCCGCCGTATCAGTTGGCTGATGACGCCGCCCTGCAGGTCCGTCTCCGACGCGTCGCCGGTGGCCCACAGGACGGTGAAGTCCTCCAGCGAGGACACCACCCGGCGCACGAGGGCACTCTTGCCGATGCCGGCCTCGCCCTCGACCACGGCCAGCCACGCCTCGCCGTCCCGCGCCTTCCCCGCGCACGCCGCGAGCAGGTCGCACTCGCGGACCCGGCCGACGAACACCTCGGCCCGGCCGTCCGGGACTGGTACCGGGCCCGAACCCGGGCCCCCCGCACTCATGGCCACGCTCATAGTTCAGGTCTCCCAGGGGGCGGGGTCGTGCGGACCGGGCAGCCGCGGACGAGGTGATCATAATGCGATTCGATCCGGTGCGTGGCCTGGCCAGTGCCAGCACCCACCTTTCTAGTAAACCTTCTTGACAGGATCTACCGGGGCCGGTAGGTATGAGTGTCAGTGGCTTGGCGTGGAAGTTCCGAACCGGACACGCTCAGAGGGATCTGACCCGGCCGCTTGCGGCCATATGCCGCCTTCTCGTTCCCCACCGCTTCGAGGGCAGCGTCCCTCAAGGAGACCGGAATGCGACTTCGGCACCCCTTCTCACCGGCCACTTCGTTGGCCACGAAACGGCGTCGCGCCGTGATAGCCACCGGCGCGGCCTTCCTGCTCACCGGGTTCGGCGTGGCGGCGACCGCCGCCGCGGGATCCTCGACGGCGACGTCGGGGCCTTCGGCTTCGGGCTTGCCCGTCTATGACCACATCGTGCTGGTCACCGAGGAGAACAAGTACTACGACGACATCGTCGGCAGCAGCAACGCGCCCTACATCAATTCCCTGATGAAGCAGGGCGCGTCGTTCACGAACTTCCACGGCACGACCCACCCCAGCCAGGGCAACTACGTGGCGTTGTTCTCCGGGTCCCTGCACGGGGTCGACTCCGACGACTGCCCGTACAACTTCAGCGCCGACAACCTCGGCAACCAGCTGCTGACCAGCGGCCACACGTTCGTCGGCTACTCCGAGAGCCTGCCCTCGGACGGCTCGAAGGACTGCGGCGACGACGGGAGCGGCGGGTACGCGCGCAAGCACAACGGCTGGGTCGACTTCGCCGACATCCAGGCGAGCTCGAACCTGCGCTACAGCCGGTTCCCGACCGACTTCAGCCAGCTGCCCACCGTGTCCTTCGTGACGCCGAACCTCGACGACGACATGCACGACGGGACGGTCAAGCAGGGCGACACCTGGCTGCACGACCACATCGACGCCTATGCGCAGTGGGCCAAGACGCACAACAGCCTGCTGATCGTGACGTGGGACGAGAACGACGGCGACGACTCCAACAACCAGATCGCCACCACGATCGTCGGCGCGCACGTCACTCCCGGCTCCAGCAGCGGCACCCGCTACGATCACTACTCGCTGCTGCGCACCATGGAAGACATCTACGGCCTGCCGGCGCTGGGCAGCGCGGCCACGGCCGGCGACATCGCGGGCATCTGGGACGGGGGCGGACCGCCGACCTCACCGTCCTCGCCGTCCTCGCCCTCCTCGCCCCCGACGTCGCCGTCCTCGCCACCGTCCTCGTCACCGGCCGGCGACATCAACCTCGCGTTGCACCGAACGGCCACCGCGTCCTCCACGGAGAGTTCGTCGCTGAGTGCCGCCAAGGCCTTCGACGGCGACAACGCGACCCGCTGGGGCAGCAAGGAGGGCTCGGATCCGCAGTGGCTCTCGGTCGATCTGGGAACCAGCTCGACGATCCACCAGATCAAGCTGAACTGGGAGGCCGCGTACGGCAAGGCCTACACGATCCAGACCTCCGACGACGACAAGACCTGGACAACCGTCTACAGCACCACCACCGGCAAGGGCGGAAACGAAACCCTTTCCGTCACCGGTCACGGCCGCTACGTGCGGATGTACGGCACCAAGCGCGGCACCTCCTACGGCTACTCGCTGTACGAGTTCGGGGTATACGGCCCCGAGCCCGCCACGCTCGCCCCGCCGGCGAACGCACCGGCAGACGCAGCGGCGAACATACCGGTCAACGCCCCGGCGGACGTCACGACGACCCCCGCGGCGAGCGACCTGACCGCTCCGAGCAAGAAGGAAGCCGCACTGGAACTGGTCTCCAGCGCGGAGAACTCCTCGCTGGACTGGAAGGCGCAGTACGCGGCCATCGAGGACATCAGCGACGGCCGCGGCTACACCGCGGGCGTCGCCGGATTCAGCTCCGGCAACGGCCACCTGCTCGACCTGGTGAACCTCTACACCCAGCGCGTCCCGAACAACGTGCTGGCCGGGTACCTGCCGGCGCTGCGCGCGGTCAACGGCAGCAGCTCGCACCGCGGCCTGGACCCGGGCTTCACCGCCGCCTGGCACACCGCGGCACTGGATCCGGCATTCCAGCAGGCCCAGAACGACGAGCTGGACCGGCTCTACTTCGACCCGGCGGTCGCCCAGGCCAAGGCCGACGGCCTGCACGCGCTGGGGCAGTTCGCCTACTTCGACGCGGTCATGAGCAGCGCCGACCAGGGCCAGGCCGGCCTCAGCGCGATCCGCGCCGCGGCCATGAAGCAGGCCCGCACTCCCGCGCAAGGCGGCGACGAGGCGACGTACATCAAGGCCTTCCTCAATGCCCGCGAGGCCGCGATGCACGGCGACTTCAGTCGAATCGACAGCGAGCAGCAGGTCTTCCTCGCCAAGGGCAACCTGGACCTGAACGCGCCCCTGTCCTGGCAGACCGACGGCGACACGTACAACATCGCCGACTGACGCCTGCTCGCCCCTCCTTCCGGTCGGCGCACCGCTGAGGTGCGCCGACCGGAACCCCTTGGGGCAGCCGGTCTGAGAGGACTGCCATGTACATCTCGTCGACGCGCCAAGCCCCCGCCGGTCCGGGGATCCCGGTGGTATCCGAAAGTTCCGATTCTCCTTCGGCGGCGCGGTCCCGGGCGGCCGTGGCCCCCAACGTGCTCGCGCTGGGCTCGGTCAGCCTGGTCACCGACATCTCCTCGGAGATGATCACGGCGGTGCTGCCGATGTACGTCATCTTCACCCTCGGCCTGAGCCCGCTCCAGTTCGGCGCGCTCAACGGCCTGTACTTCGGCGTCACCGCGCTGGTGCGGCTGGCGGGCGGGCACGCGGCCGACCGGTGGCAGCGCCGCAAGCTCGTGGCGGGCAGCGGCTACGCGCTGTCGGCCGTCTGCAAGCTGGGCCTGCTGGGCGCCGGTTCGTCGGTGCCGGTGCTCGGTGCCGTCATCGCCGCGGACCGCACCGGCAAGGGACTGCGCACCGGGCCCCGGGACGCGCTGATCTCCTTGAGCAGCACGCCGGAGACGCTCGGCCGTTCGTTCGGCGTGCACCGCGCCCTGGACACCATCGGGGCGTTCCTGGGTCCGCTGGTCGCCTTCGGGCTGCTGCTGGCGACCCCGGACCGGTACGACACCGTCTTCGTCGCCAGCTTCGGCATCGCGGCGTTCGGGGTCGTGATGCTGGCGCTGCTGGTCCGCGATCGGACGCAGGCCGTGGACCGGGAGAACCCGGTTTCCGTGGACGCCGCGCTGCGGCTTCTGCTCATGCCGCGCTTCCGCCGGGTCTGCATCGCCGCGCTGCTGCTGGGGGTCGTGGCGCTCAGCGACGCCTTCGTCTACCTGCTGCTGCAACAGCGCCTCGACATCTCCGCCGAGTACTTCCCCCTGCTGCCGCTCGGCACCACGGCCTCCTACCTGCTGCTCGCGGTCCCGTTCGGGCAGCTCGCCGACCGGGTCGGGAGGATCCGGGTGTTCGTCGGCGGCTACGTCGCCCTGCTGTGCGCCTATCTGATGTTGTTCGGACCGGTCGGCGGCGTGGTGTTGCTGCTGCCGACCCTCGCCCTGCACGGCTTGTTCTACGCCGCCACCGACGGCGTCCTGATGGCCGCCGTCGGGCCCATGCTGCCGGCCCATCTGCGGGCCAGCGGCATGGCCCTGATCCAGACCGGCCAGTCCCTCGCGCTGCTGGCGTCCTCGGTGCTGTTCGGCGCGGCCTGGGACCGGTGGGGACTGCACGCGGCCATCGCGGCGGCGGTGGTCTCTTTGGCCGCCGCGATCCTCGCGGCCTTGTGGATCCTCCCGCTCGCGAAAGAAAGCAAGGCATGAACACGCGCTCCCGAGTACTGATACTGGCGGCCTCCGGACTCGTCGCCGCCACCGCGATCACCGGGTACGTGGTGAACGCCCATGACGCCGCGGAGGGTACTGGAACCGGTGCTGGCACGACCGGCAGCATCGATCTCAGAACAAGCGAGACGGCCGGCACGCCCGGCACGCCCGGCACCGCCACCACGATCCTCTTCCGCGACACCGCACCGGGGCCCGAATTCGGCCACGTCGCCTCCGTCCCGGCCGCCCACCCCGGCGCCGCGCCGACCGTCAGCAGCACCCTGTGCGACCGCTTCTACGCGGCCCACGACACCGCCGTCTGCCTCCAGCGCGGAGGCGCGCTCCCCGCCACCTACGCCACCGTCCTGGACCACTCCCTGCACCAGGTCCGCCAGGTCAAGACCGCCGGCTTCCCCAACCGCGCGCGGGTGTCCGCCAGCGGCACGATGGTGTCCTGGACGACCTTCGTCCAAGGCGACTCCTACCTGAGCGACGACTTCTCGACCCGGACCTCCATCCTGGACACCAAGACCGGCCGGCTCGTCGACACCATCGAGAGCATCCCGCTGACCCTGGACGGCAAGCCGTACCACGCCGCGGACGTGAACTACTGGGGCGTCACCTTCGCCGCGGACGACAACACCTTCTACGCCACCGTGCGGACCGGGGGCCGCACGTACCTCGTCCAGGGCGACTACCGCGCCTGGACCGCGCGGACGTTGCGGGAGAACGTCGAATGCCCCTCCCTGTCGCCGGACGGCACCCGCCTGGTGTTCAAGAAGCGCGTCGACGCCAGCGCGAACCGGCCCTGGCGGCTCTACGTCCTGGATCTGCGCACGATGGTGGAAACGCCGCTCGCGGAAGAACACAGCATCGACGACCAGGCGGCCTGGCTCGACGACCACACGGTCATGTACGGCCGGCCCCGGCAGACCGGCGGCGACTGGGACGTCTGGGCCGTGCCCGCCGACGGCGGGGGCGAACCGCGGGTCCTCATCCCCGACGCGAGCTCCCCGACCCCCCTGGGAGGCTGACCGCGCCGCGTGTCGTCGCCGGGATCGGGAGTCGTGTGGAGGAGGATTCCCTCTGCCCGCTTTGACCGGCTTCAGGAGTGATGATGACTATGTCGGCGCGTTTTTGGAACCGCATGCGCAGGACTCTGGCACGCGTCGGGATCGGGGCGGTGGCAACGGCCGCCGGTATCGCACCGGCGTCGGCGGACGGTCCGCTCACCGAGTACGGCCCGGTGCCCTCGATCCCGCTCAGCGGCGTGTGCGAGACGCACTTCGACCCCGGCGGCAGCCTGTGGGTCGAGCAGTATCTGAGCAGCCAGGTCGCGCGCTTCGATCCGGCGGCGGGCACGTTCACCGAATTCAACACGCCGATGCCGCTGTCGGTTCCCGGCGGCATGGCGCTCGGTCCGGACGGCGGCATGTGGATGCCGGAGGTGACCGGCAACGCCCTGCTCCGTGTGAACACCGCCGACGGCAGCATGCAGGAGTACCGGCTGCCGTGGCTGAACGCCTTGAACACCACGGCCCTCGGCCTGCCGCTGCATCTCGGGCTGGGGCTGGCCAACGACATCACCGCCGGGCCGGACGGAGCACTCTGGTTCACCCTGGGCGGCCTGAACGCCATCGGCCGCTTCGATCCGGCGACGCACGCCTTCACCGAGTACCCGGTGCCCGGGGAGATCCTGGGCCAGGTGCAGTCGCTGTTCGGGATCATCAAGCCGGGGCCCGGCAACACGGTCGCCATGGATCTGCCGCAGCAGAACGCGGTGGTCACCCTTGACGTGACCACGCACGCGTTCACCCGGTACACGATGCCGACCGCGTTGTCCTTCCCGGTCGGGGTGTGGACGGCGAAGGACGGCTCGATCTGGGTCAGCGAATCCCTCGGCATGAAGCTCGCCCGGATCACCCCGGCCACCGGCGCGATCAAGGAGTTCCCGCTGTTCAGCGTCGGCGGTCTGCTCAGCACCGTCGAGGACGACCTGCTGCACGGATCGCTCGGCAACCCGCTGCCGCTGCCCGGCCCGATCACCCAGGGCAGCGACGGCGCCATGTACTTCGCGCTCTCCTTCCCCGCCGCCGTGGGCCTGGGCAACCAGATCGGCATGCTCGACCCGGCGACCGGCCGGACCCGGGTGTGGCAGACGCCGTCGTCGGCGTCGTACCCGTGCGACGTCCAGAGCGACCGGCCCGGGTCGATCTGGATCGGGGAACTCACCTCGAACAAGATCGCCCGGCTGCCGGTCGGCTGAACCGCTCCGGACGGTCGGGGAAACTTTTGAATCCACCCCCTGTGACAGCGTTCACCTTTAATTGGTCAGAGGTAATCCCTGCCATGCCTTAGAATTGGAGGCGAAGCGAGAACAGATCCGATGGATCCCAAGAGGAGTCAACGATGAACGCCGAAGTCCTGACCGCCCGCCTGCAGATCGCCGCCGCCCGCCGCAAGGCCGAGGCCGAGCGCCAGACCCGCCCGGCGAAGCCCGAGGCGAAGAAGTAGCCCGGCGCGCGCCCAACGGGTTCGACCCTGCGGCGCCGCCCCCGAGATGCTTGCGCGATGCCCCCGGCAGCACGATCTGCCGGGGGCATCGTCGTGTGCGCGATGCGGATTCCTCGTACGCTGTGGTCCAAAACGCGAGATCAGGGGGCGGGCATGGGGCAGGACGGTCTTCTCGGGAAGTTGTTCCGGCGCAAGGGCACGGAGGCCGGCTCCCAGCCGACCGCGAGCGGCGCGTCTTCGCCGCACCGTGTAACGGAGCCGGCCGTCCAGGACGCCGTCCCGCCGCCGGCCGCCACCACGAGCTGGGACCAGGACGAGGCCCTGCGGCACATCCTCGGCCCGTCCGCCGACGCGCCAGCCGTCCGGGACGTCCTCGACCTCTGCGACACCCTGCACGGCCCGATGCCGCCGGTGCCGTGGCGCGAGCAGATGGCCGCGCTGCTCGCCGACAACGCCGCGGGCAACGCTGACGGTAACGCCACGGGTAACGCCACGGGTAACGCCGCGGCCATCGGCGCGCTGCGGACGATCGCGCTGCGCGAGACCCCGTTCGACGACCCGCGGGCCGACCACCGCGTCCCGTTCGTGCGCAGCGTCGTGTGGGCCATCGGCCTGACCGAGCCCGCCGACGCCGTGCCGCTGCTCATCCGCATCACCGAGGTGTACGGGGAGCCGGGGCGCGGCCGCGAGTACCGCTCCGTCGCGGTCACCGCCGTCGAGGCGCTCGGCGGGATCGGCGGCGAGCGCGCACTCCCGGCGCTGCGGCAGATCAGGGCCGAGGCCAAGCTCGGCGACGTCCGCCGGGCCGCGTCCCGCGAGCTCGACCGGAACCTGGACGAGGCGCACCTCTCGCGCGCCGACGTCCCCGAGTGGCAGGCCGAGACCTTCGAGCTCGACCGGGACGGCCTGCGCGTCATCGAGCTCGGGCACGGCTACACGGCGGGGATCCAGCTGGATGCCGACGGAACCGTCGTCCTGTCCTACAGCGGCCCGAGCGGCCAGCACCGGTCCACGCCGCCGGCAGGTGCACGCGCGAACGACCTCCACGAAGCGGCCGACGTCGCGGCGAACCTGCGCACGGTCGTCTACGCCGAGCGCTTCCGGCTCAAGCAGCTCATGAAGGACCAGCGGACGCTGACGTACGAGGACTGGATGGAGTCCTACCTCGGCAACCCCGTCACCGGACAACTGTGCCGAGCGCTGATCTGGGAGTCGTCGATCGACGGCGGCGAGCACTGGCAGCGCTTCGTCCCGGTGTGGAGCGCGCGCCGCGAGGCCTGGCTGCGCCTCGGCGAGGACGGCGTCTCGCACGACATCGCCGAGCAGTCCCAGGCGCGCGTCGTCGATCCGAAGAACTTCAGCGCCGCCGAGAAGCGGGCCTGGGACGTGCAGCTGCTGAAGCTCCGGCTGACGCAGCCGTTCGAGCAGTTGGCTCTGGCCGATGGCGGCGGCAACCGCCGGCGGGAACGCCGTTGACGGAGACCCAGCGCGCTCGCGAGCTGCTGGCCAGACGACGCCGTATCAGGCCCTGTGCACGTTCCCGGCCTCACAAACCCAACCGGCGCCGCACCCCGGCGATCTCCGTCAGCGCCCACGCCTTCGACTCGCTGGCGGGCAGGGCGTGTCCGATTCTCGCCGCGTCGCCGACCAGCCTCGCGGCGTGGTCGGGGTCGGCGGGGATCAGGGCTTCGGCGACCATGGCCAGGGCGCGGGCCCGCCACGATTCGGCGGCGATCGTGTACGCGACCGTCTCGGCCTCGTCGGGGTCGGTCGCGGCCAGGGCTCCGGCGAAGGTGGCCAGGGCACGGGCCCTGAGTTGCGGGTCGGTGATGTTATAGGCGATCGTGCCGGCGCGGTCGGGGTGGTTCGCGGCCAGTTCCTCCGCGAGCATCGTCAGGGCCCATGCCTTCGACTGCGGGCGGGCGATGGAGGCGGCGACGGTCTCGGCGCGGTCCGGGTCGCTCGCGGCCGCCGCCTGCACGATCTCGGCCAGGGCCAGCCCCTTGGATTCCGCGTCGGTCATGGCTTCGGCGATCCTCTCGGCTTCGTCGATCAGCCCGGCGGCCCGTTGCGGGTCGCTCGCGGCCAGCGCCGTCGCCACCATGGTCAGCGCCTGGACGTGGGCCGATTCCTCGATCGACTCGTGGGCGATCGCCTCGGCCTGGGCGAGCAGTCTGGACGCGCGGGCCGGGTCGTTCGCGGCCGTCACCGACGCGACCTTCACCAGTGCCGAGACCCGCGAGAACGAGTCGACGATCCTGCGGGCGATCCCCTCGGCCCGGTTCGGCGCGTTCGCGGACAGCGCCTCGGCGACGGCGGCCAGGGCCCAGCCCTTCGCCGACTCGTCGGGGACGGCCAGGGCGATCTCCTCGGCCTCGCCGACCAGGCTCCCGGCCCGGTCGGGGTCGCCGGGAGGGACCGCTGCCGCGATCTTGACCAGGAGCTCGGCCCGCGTCGGCGGGTCCTGGACGGTGCCCGCGATGAGCGCGGCTTCGGCGACCAGCCGCGCGGCCCGGCGCTCGTCATACTCGGCCACCGCTTTCGCGATCGCGGCCAGCGTCTCAGCCCTCGACAAGCTCACTGAGATCTGGCGCGCCAGGAGCTCAGCGGTGTCCATGATGGTTTCCGTGGTGGTGTCCGTGGTGTGGTCGGTCGCCGTCGGGATCCCGGGCGACAGGACTCCGGCGGTATGGGTGGCGGCGCGGCCCGGTGCCGCCCGTACCCTCCCGGAGGCCGAGACCGGTCGAGGGCGCAACGCGGCACGTGCCACGTCCGCGACGTCCGGACGGTCGCTCTCAGCGATCTTCCGAAGTTCATCACGCGCGGCCCGCACCCGGCGGAGGTCGGGGTCGTCCAGCCATTCGGCGAGGACCTCCACGGCAGCCGCCCGGATCTTCGGGTGCTGATGCCCCAACGTCGCCCGGAGATCCTTCGGCAGCGGCGCGGGCTGCACACTGCGCCGCACCATCGTTTTCCGGTGCGCGGAGTTGCGGCCCGTCGCGGGTTTGCCCTTGCTGTAGGCGGGGTTCGGCGTGAGGGCGAGCTGATCACCGGTCGCGGTCCCGCGCTGTTGCGGCTCGGGCAGCCCGTCGGCGCGCAGCCGGGCCCGCATGTACCGGTAGATATCGCCCAGGCTCAGATCCGGCCCGGCATCCGGATTCCCGGCCCGGAGCAGTTCCAAGAGCCGCCCGGTGAACGCGGTGTGGCGCTCACCGGGCAGGGCCGCGCTCGCCGGCCGGGTGGCCGGGGACGCGGTGAGGGTGTAGGTCCCGGCGATGTCCAACGGCTCCAGCACGTCGGTGTCGCCCAGGATCGGCCCGATCGCCTTACCGCTGTAGCAGCAGTCGAGAATGACCACCCGACTCCGGGCCGCAGAGCCCAGGAAGACATCGCGCACCGCGTCGAACGGCAAGGCCGTGAACGCCGGACGGTCGATTCCGGTGCCGGCCAGGCTCAGATACAACTCCGCCCGGCTCCTCGTGGGGAACCCGTGGCCGGCGTAGTAGAACAGAAGCAGGTCCTCGGCCTCGTCGGCGGCGGCGATCAGCAGGTTCCCGACCTGCTCCACCCCGGCGCCGGCCGGCGCGACCAGCAGATGCCCCGGATCGAAGGCGCCCAGCCCCGGATCGGTCAGCACTTCGGTGAGATCGGTGATGTTGTTGGCGATCGCCGGCTCGTCGGGGATGGCCGCGTCGGTGTACGCCTCCACCCCGACCAGGATGATCCGCGAGCGAGCCGGATCCACGCGGCGGACCTCGTTCATTCCCCGTCGCCGCAGACCTCGCGCACCAACGCCTCGACGTCCCGGACCCGCTTGGCGTCGATCTCCACCCGCCGTCCGTCCGCGGCGGTGAGCACGATCGTCACATCCGACCGGCGAGGCTGGGCCAGGAACGCCTTCAACGACGCGGCCAGCACGCTCACCGCGCCGCCACTGCCGACAGCGGCCACCAGCACCTCGACGGCCGCCCCCAACTCACCCGCGACGGGGACCACCGGCGCCGGCTTGACCAGGCCACGGAGTTCATCATCCTGAGCGAGCCAGTCCGCCAGCTCCGCCAACCCCTCAGCCGGTTCCCCGCTCTGTACCGATACCGACAGCTCGATCCGCACGTGACACTCCCCCGCAAAGGTCTTCTTGCCTGAGATTAAGTATGGTTCGGGTGCTGAGCACGTGTCAGGTACTTGCCCCACGGGTTGGAAGACTTCTCGCACAATCAGCGGATTTCGCGCACCGCCGCGCCCACGAGTCGATCCACCAACTCCTGCGGCGCCGCGTCCGTCCACGCCACGGCGAGCTCCGCCGGCTCCAGGTCCGTCACCGGCACCAGCGCCACGCCCGGGCACACGGCCCACTCGGCCATCGCGATCGGCGCGAACCACACACCGTGGCCGCGGCGTACCTGGGTCAGGCAGTCTTCGAGCGTCGCCACCACCGGTCCGCGCACGGCCGGGCGGCCGTCGGGGCGCGGGTCGGCGATGCGGTGGGCCTGGACGGCCGGGGAGCCGAACGCGTCCACGATCACCACCGGGTCCTCCGCGAGATCCGCGAGGGTGACCGATGGTCGGCCCGCGAGCCGGTGCCCCTCAGCCAGCAGGACGGCGCGGGGGTCGCTGCGGAACGCGGCCGTGCGCAGGTCCGGGTCGCCGGTGGGGAGCCACAGCAGGGCCGCGTCGGAGGTGCCCGCGTGGAGTTCGGCCATCGCCTCTACGGGTCGCAGGACCGTGCGGATCTCGACGTCGAACCCGGGGTGTTCGGCCTCGATGGTGTTCGCCAGCTCGATCGCGAGCTGCGTCGTGGGGTGCGAGGCCGCCGTGATCCGCAGGCGGCCGACGCGGCCGGCCGCCGCCGCGCGGACTTCGCCGTACAGGGTCTGGGCATCGTCCATCAGGGTTCTGCCGCTGGCGGTCAGCTGCTCGCCGGCGGCCGTCAGCCGGACGCCGCGCGAGGTGCGGACCAGCAGGGTGGCGCCCAGGGCGCGCTCCAGGTTCTGGATCTGCTGCGACAGGGTCTGCTGGGTGACGTGCAGCCGGGTCGCCGCCCGGGTGATGCTCGACTCCTGTGCCACGACCAGGAAGGACCGCAGATTGCGCAGGCTGATGTCGTCGATCACCCGCCGACGATAACCGTCGGCGGGTGATCTATGTCTGATCAAGAAGATCTGTGTCTGATCGGACTGGGCCCAATCGCTCAGAACATCGCGCCGTTCGCGCGCACCGTCTGCCCCGACACCCAGCCGGCCTCCTCGCTCACCAGCCAGCCGACCACCGGTGCGACGTCCGACGGCTGGCCGAGCCGGCCGCGCGGGCTGTGGTTCGCCGCCGCGGCCATCGACTCCGGGGTCTCTGCGTGCTGATAGAAGTCGTCGTCGATCGGGCCCGGCGCCACGGCGTTCACGGTGATGCCGCGCGCGCCGAGCTCCTTGGACAGCGCGAGCACCATGCGCTCCACGGCTGCCTTCGAGCCCGAATACAGTCCGTAGGGGCCGGTCATGATCGAGGTCAGTGTCGTGGAGAGCACCACGTAGCGGCCGTTGTCGGCGATGTGCCGGGCCGTCGCGCGCAGCGTGTTGAACGCCGAGCGGGTGTTCAGGTCGATCAGGTGGTCGAAGTCCGCGTCGGTGAAGTCCGCCAGCGGCTTCTTCATCACCGCGCCCGGAGTGTGGACCACGATGTCCAGCTTGCCGTGCCGGGCCACGACGCCTTCGAACAGCGCGTTCACGTCGTCCGAGCGCCGCGCGTCGGAGCGGATCGCCTCGGCCGTGACCCCGTGCTTCTCCAGCGCCACCAGCGTCTCCTGCGCGGCCGCGTCGTCGTTGGCATAGCTGATCACGGTGGTCGCGCCGCGCGCCGCGATGTTCTCGGCGAAGGCCGCGCCCTGGTTGCGGCTTCCGCCGATGATCAGGGCGACCTTGCCCTGGAGGTCCCGCCGCACTTCCGACATCGCAATGTCCTTCCATCGTCATGACCGGCCCGTGGCCCGAGTGCCGCGTTCGATGGTGGCAGGAGCCGGCGGCGGTCCGGAATCAGAAAGTCCCGGTGGCGGCCACAAGGAAGTCCTGTGACGAGGGAAGCGCTCTCCTGACACTGTTCAACATCCAAAAGGAACAAATCGGAAACACGCGCATGCGATGCTGACCCCATGCTTGATCAACGAAAGGTCGCCGTCGTCCGCTGGCCCGGCCAGACCCCCTCCGTGGAGAAGGGACTGCCGGCCCTGCTTGCCGCCTACCACCTCCGAACCGAGGCCGAGAAGGGCGAGTACGTCACAGACGTGTCGGCGCTGCCGGACAAGTACCGCGCGGAGATCTCGGATCCGCGGTCCGCGTTCGCCGATGACGCAGTGTTGGTCGCCCTGAGCGGGGAAACGCCCGTGGGCTGTGTGGTCGTGACCGCCGCCGCCGACGGCCGCTCGGAGATCAAGCGGCTCTGGACGGACCCGGCGTTCCGATCGCGCGGCGTCGCGACCGCACTGCTCGAAGCCGCGCTGGCCCACGCCGCCGACAGCGGCGTGGGCAGGGTGCGTCTGTCCGTCTGGCAATGGCGAGACGAGGCCGTCTCCTTGTACCAGCGACACGGATTCGTCTTCACCGACTCCTGGGACGAACGGGATCAACTGGTCTGTATGGAACGCACCCTATTGCCCGCCAATGGCCGGGTGCTCTAGTTCCGGCGGAAACCCCGACCCACCGCGTCGCGACTCAGCTCCGCCAAGCCGCCGCGCGGCACCTCGAAAACAGCGCCGCCCGGAACGCCGAGATCGATTGAACCTGCCCAGACCGACCTGCCACGCGCGTCGCGAACCAACACCGTCGCGCTCCCGCTGCCGTCGGTCAGCCGGACCCATGGATCGGTGTCGGCGTTGGCCACCAACAGCTCGTCCCATGCGCCGGCGGCGGACACCGGCAGGGCCGCGTGCCGGGCGACAATCTGCACCCGCGCGTCGTGGGCGCGGATCAGCGGGTAGCCGAGGTCGGGACGCGCGGGCTCGAAGGCACCCTGTTGCAGGGTCTGCTCATAGCGGCGGAAGATGCCGAGCCAGAAGACCAAAGCCTGGTGTTGCTCCGGCGTCAGAGTCGCGAGGTCCACCGAGATCTGCGGCACGGCGAACAGGACATTGATCAGGTGGCACGCCACCTGCTCGGCCGGTTCTTCCGGGTGCCACATCAGCATGTCGGCGTGGACCGGGATCGGGCCGGCCGCCAGGCGTACGTCGGTGGTCCGCTGCCGGTTGTCCAGGCCGCTGAGCGGGCAGTCCGTGGCCCGCAGCATCGTCGCGTGCGGCCACAGGCCGGGGCTGACGTAGGGCTGCCGGAACTCGACGAGCGCGGTCGGGCGGACCGCCGTGATCCGGGTACGGATCTCCCCCAGCAGCTTGTCCACGCCCTCCGACACCGTCGCGCAGTCGGCCTCGGGGCCGGCCGGCGGGGCCTCCTCGCGGGCGAACCAGTCCAGGAAGTCGATTTTCAGGCCGTCCATCCCCCACTCCTCGACCGCGCGGCACAGCAGGTCGGCCAGGTAGGCACGGACCGCCGGGCAGCGCGGGTCGACGATCATCGCGTCCAGGGACTCGGCGCGGGAGAGCGCGTAGGGCTGGAAGCGTTCCCAGACGGTGCTTTCCTTGCCGATGAAGGGGATCGCGTACCAGAGCATGTACTCGACGCCGAGGTCGTGGACGCGTGCGACGTGGGCCGCGGTGTCCGGCAGGGACAGCGGCTCCCAGTCGCCGGTGTGGCCGTAGCCGCGGCCCCGGTCCGGGGTCATCCAGCCGTCGTCGACGATGATCAGGTCCAGGCCGAGCTCTTTGCCCAGCCGGGCCTGCTCCTCGACCGCCTCCGGCGTCACCGCCTGGTGCATCGAGTACCACGTCGAGTACGCGGGCTTGCGCGCCGTCGCCGGGATGTCGACGCTCCCGATGCCCCGGTCCGCGAGCCACCACGCGGTCAGGTCGGCCAGGCAGCGTGCGAAGTGCCGGCCGGAGACGTCCACGCGCAGCGTCAGCCGGCCCTGCGCCTGCACCCAGAAGCGGAACTCGCCGGTCTCCTCGAACACTCCCCCGGCGGCCAGCACGTCGACCTCGGCCGCGGCGAAGGTGCAGCGGCCCACGTCGCCGGTGCCGACCAGCGACGCGATCGGGGCGCCGCGCGACAGCGAGACCTCCTTGGGCGCCGACCACGCGGCCGGGATCCCTTTGCCGGCCATCGTGTCCGGCGTCCACAGCGCCGTCACGTCGACGCAGGGCAGCCGCCATTCGGCCCGCACCGGACCGTCGGCGCTGGTGAGTACGAGCTCGATGATCCCCTCGCCGACCAGCCGCGCGGTGCTGTCCTCGGCCGTGGCCCGGAAGGTGAGCCCACCGCAGTCGATGAGTTGTACGGGCCCTGCGATGGGCTCCGCGTACGGCTCCCAGACCTCTGTCGTCGACGTCGTCAACACAGGCGGCTATCCCTTCGTGGCACCGGCCAGCAGGCCGGAGATGAACTGCTTTTGGAGGACGAGGAACAGGATCATCATCGGCACCGTCGAGACGGCCGTCCCGGACAGGATCGCGCCGTAGTCGGTGTTGCTCTCCTGGCCGTGCAGTGTGGCCAGGGCGACCGGGAGCGTGAGCATGTCCGGATGCCGCAGCGCGATCAACGGCCAGACGAAGGAGTTCCACGAGCCCAGGAACAAGAACACCGCCATCGCCGCCAGGAACGGCCGCATGACCGGGACCACGACGCTGAACAGGACCCTGAGTTCCCCGGCGCCGTCGACCCGCGAGGCGTCCAGCAACTCGTCGGGCAGCCCGGACAGCGCCTGGCGCATCATGAAGATGGCGAACGGCACGCACAGACCCGGCAGCACGATCGCCTGGTAGCTGTCGAGCAGGTGGAACGACATCATCATCCGGAACAGCGGGACCAGCATCACCTGGTCCGGGACCACCAGCGTGGACAGCAGCAGGCCGAACAGGACGGTGCGTCCGCGGAAGCGGAACTTGGCGAAGGCGTAGCCGGCCAGCAGCGCGATGGTCAGGCCGCCGAGGGTCTGCAAGGTCGCGATCGCCAGCGAGTTGCCGAGCACCCGCCACAGGCCGACCTTGGCGTTCAGGTCCCTGAGATTGGCCAGCAGGTTGCCGCCCGGAAGCCACTTGGGCGTACTGCTGAAGATGTCCGCGTCCTTCTGGGTCGCGGCCACCACCAGCCAGTAGATCGGCGCCACGCACAGGCCGGCGACGGCGGCGATGACAAGCGTGAGGGGCCAGCCCCGCAGTCGGGATCCGCTCATTTCTCCCGGTCTCCCATGAGCCGCATCTGGGCCACGCCGAGGATCACCACGAGCAGGGTGAGCGCGTAGGCGATGGCCGAGGCGTATCCGAAGTCGAAGTAGTGGAAGCCGTTCTCGTACAGGTACATCGACACCGTCAGGGTCGCGTTGTCGGGGCCGCCGCGGGTGAGGATGAAGGGCTCGTCGAACAGCTGGAGCGTGCCGATGCTGGAGAGCACAACGGTGAACAGGATGATCGGCCGCAGCGCCGGCACCGTGACCGAGCGGAACCGGCGCACCGCCCCGGCGCCGTCGACCATCGCGGCCTCGTACAGATCGCGCCGGACGCCTTGCAGCCCGGCGAGGTAGATGACGGCGTTGTAGCCGGTGTAGTGCCACGTCAGGACCAGGACGACGGCCATCCGCGCGCCGCTGCCGCTGCCCAGCCAGTCCACCTTGCCCAGGCCCACCCCGTTGAGCAGCCAGTTCAGCGCGCCGTTGTCCTTGTTCAGCAGGAAGCCGAACATGACGCCGGTGGCGACCAGGCCGGTGACCGCGGGCATGAACAGCCCCAGGCGCCAGACCGGGCGCCAGCGGACGTAGGAGGAATTGACGCCGAGCGCCAGCAGCAAGGCCAGCCCGAGCATGAGCGGAACCTGCACGACGAGGATCTCGAAGGTGTTGCGCAGGGCCTGCCAGAACAGCGGGTCGTGGATCAGGCGCTGGTAGTTGGCCGCGCCGACGCTGTGGGTGGCGTTGCCGGCGCCGCTGGTGGTGGAGATCCAGAGCGAGTCCAGGATCGGATAGGCCTTGAAGACGGCGAAGGTCAGCAGGGCCGGCGCGAGGAGGAAGTAAGGAACCAGCTTGCGGCGGGTCCAAAGACGGCGGCGGGGTGGCGGGGACGGGCGCCGGGCCGCGGCCGGCGCGCCCACGAGTCCGAGGCCGGCTCCGGCTCCGGCTCGAACTCCGGGGCCAGGGCCGTTTCCAGCTCCGGTCCCGGCCCGTCCGGCGCCGAGGTCGGCAGTCACGCGGCGATCTTCCGGCTGGTCTGCTGCGCCAGCTGCGTCGCAGCCTTGCGCAGTTCGGTCGCGGGGTCGGCGCCCTTGAGGAAGACCCGCACCTGCGCGTCGCTGGCCAGCTGGAGCGCGCGGGCGTAGTCGCCGGAGTAGTTGGTCGCGTCGGCGCCGTCGGTCAGCAGCCCGGTGAAGACCTGGAGCGGTGCCTGGCCGCCGTAGAAGGCATCCGGCTTCTGATACAGCGGGTCGCTGTACGCGGCGGTCAGGGCCGGGAACACACCGCCCGCGCCGAACATCGCGTTCATCGACGCCGGCCTGGTCAGCGCGTACTCGACGAACTTCCAGGCCGCCTGCTTGCGCGGGCTGCTGTTGGCGACGGCCAGGTGCGTGGAGTTGACGATGGCCGAGCGCTTGCCGCCGGCCGTCACCGCGGGCGGCTTGGTGAGCCGCCACTTGCCGCTCTGGTCGGCGAACGTGGTCTCCAGGTAGTGCACGGCCCAGGCCGGGTACGGCGCCACGGCCAGCTTGCCGGCCTTCATCAGGTTGCTCCAGCCGTGGTCGCCGGCCGCGTCGCCGACCAGGCCGGCGTCGTTGAGCCGCTTGATGACCGTCAGAGCATTGATGGACTGCGCGGAGCCGAGGGTGATGTTCCCCTGCAGATCGAAGTAGAAGGCGCCCTGCAACTGCATCAGGGACTGGAGGAAGTCGCAGTCCGGCGAGGAGGCCGCCGGCTTGTCGATGCCGATGAGGTAGACGCCGGGGTTGGCGGCTTTGAACTTCGCGGCGTCGGCCAGGACGTCGTCCCAGGTCTGATAGGCGGTCGGATCGATGCCGGCCTTGTCGAACAGGTCCTTGCGGTAGAAGAAGCCCAGCGGGTTCACCTCCCACGGCAGCGCGTACGCGTGGCCGTCCTTGCCGGAGACGACGGGCCACAGGCCCTTGGCGAACGCGTCCTTGTGCGCGTCGGCTCCCAGCGCCGACAGGTCGGCCAGGCCGCCGGGGAACTTCTCCAGGTAGCCGGGCAGGTAGTCGCAGCCGATGTGCAGCACGTCGGCCAGGCCCTGCCCGCCGGCCGCCAGGCCGACCGTGATCTTGTCCCAGATCGCCGGGTTGCCGACGTCCTGGACGTCGACGGTGATCCCCGGGTTGTCCTTCTGGAACGCCGGGACTATGCCCCGCAGGGCCGCGGCGGCGGTGGTCCAGGACCACACGGTGATCTTGCCGGTCGCCGCGCCGCCGCCGGAGGACGCGGTGCTCCCGCCGTCCCCGGAACAGGCCGAGAGGGTCTGGCCCGCGGCGAGGGCGAACAGGCCGGCGCCGGAGGCTCGCAGAAGACTGCGACGAGTGAGGTCTGGCATGGGGGTTCCTCTCTGGATGGGGATACGCCTCGATGTGCCTTGGAACTCGGTGTGCCGTGGAGCAGGTGGTGCCGTGGTGCAGGTCGTGCAGGTCGTGCAGGTGGAGCAGGTGGAGCAGGTGGAGCAGGTAGTGCAGGTGGCGTCTAGGCCCGGGCCCACCGGACCAGCACCGGAACGCAGCGCTCTGCGAAGTACTCGTAGTCGGCGGCCGTGTTGTAGACATGCGCCGACAGCCGCAGGTAGCCGACCCCGCCGAACGCGGTGAACGCGGTCGCCGCCCCCAACTCGCTGCCCACCCGATCGCGCAGCGCGTCGGCCTGCTCCCGGGTCGAGGCCAGGCCGTCGGGCAGCCGGACCAGGCGCAGCGCGGGCACCGGCATGCCGACGTCCGCCGCGTGGTCCTGTCCGGTGACCTCCGTGAAGGCCTGCGCGATCACCGCCGCGCCGAAATCGGCGAGCTCTGTCATGTAGCCGCGCGCCGTGTCCCAGCCCCAGGTGTCCTCGACGAACCGGAACGCGGCGCTGGCCGCGAGGTGGGCCGAGGCGTCCAGCGTGCCCTGGGAGTCGAACCGGGCCGGGTAGCGCTCTTCGGCGCCCCAGGAGTCGATCAGCGGGAACAGTCCTTCGCGCAGCGGGCCCCGCGCGACCAGCAACGCCGCTCCCGGCGGGGCGCAGGCGAACTTGTGCAGGTTGCCGATCCAGAAGTCGCAGTCCAGGCCGGCCAGCGGATTCCGAATGAGGCCCGGTGCGTGGGCGCCGTCGACCAGCAACGGGATCCCGCGCCGTGCCGCCTCGGCGCCGAGCAGTTCCACCGGCATCCGGCGGCCGGTCGGCGAGGTGATGTGGTCCACGACGATCAGCGCGGTCCGGTCCGACAGCTCGGCGGCCACGGCCTGGAACGCGGTGCCCTCGTCGGCGGCGAGCGGGACGTGCGCGGTGCGGACCTCGCCGCCGTACCGCCGCGCCAAGCGCCCGGCTCCCATGGTGACCGCGCCGTAGCCGTGGTCGGTGACCACCGCCTGACCGCCGGCCGGCAGCGTCAGCCCGGCGAAGACCGTGCTGGCCCCGGCGCTCGCGTTCGGGACCAGCACCGTGTCGTCCGGCTGGAGGCCGAGCGACTCGGCGATCTCGGCGCGCGCCGCGGCCATGCGCCGGGACAGCCCGGAGAACCAGGCCACCGGCGAGGCCAGCATCTCCCGGCGCAGCCGTTCCTGGACGAGCTGGGCGGCGACGGGGACCGCGCCGAAGGAGCCGTGGTTCAGGTGCCTGATCGCGGGGTCCAGCGTCCAGGCGCGGGACGCCGGACGTCCGTCCGGGAGGCACAGCGGCTTCGGCGCGGTGGCGGCGGTGCGCATGGGGCTCCATCTGTGGGTCTGGGGTCGGGCAGCAGGGATCTCGGGCAGCAAGGTTCGGCGAAGTCATTGGATGACTTCAGCAAGTCATCTAATGACTTGCCGAGAAGCTAGCAGCACCCAGAGCGCGAGGCAATGCCCGATCGGCGATCCACCTGGGGATGCTCCGACCGACCACCCAACCCCGATCCAAAGTCATCTAATGACTTCTCGGAGAGTCGACGTGGTGTTTAATGTCTCGGGCAGCACCGAGCGAGCGAGGGAGCGTGGCCATGACCCCGGAACCGGAGGCCAGGACGGCCGTGGACCGGGCGTTCACCGGCATCCGCCGGATGATCGCCGACGGCCGGCTGGGCCCGGGCGCGCGCCTGCCGCTGGAAGGAGAGCTCTGCGAAGAGCTGGAAGTCTCGCGCGGCTCGCTGCGTGAGGCGGTGCGGATGCTGGCCGCGCTGCACATCGTCGAACCGCGGCACGGCTCCGGCACCTACGTCTCCAGCCTTGAGCCCGCGGAGATCATCGGCAGCCTGTCCCTGACCGTCGAGCTGCTGCCGCCCGCGGGACTGCTGGAGCTGTACGAGATCCGGCGCGTCCTGGAGTCCTACGTCGCCGGCCAGGCCGCGGCCCGCCTGACCCGCGAGGCCGAGCGCAAGCTGTTCAGCCTGATGGAGGCCATGGAGGCCATCGAGGAGCCCTTCACCCCGGAAGCCCTCGACCTGCACTACCGCCTCGACTTCGAGTTCCACTCGATCATCGCCCAGACCGGCGGCAACACCGCACTGGAGTCCCTGCTCGCCGTCTTCCGCGGCCGCGCCCGGGCCTACCAGGTGTTCGAGCTCCCCGAGGGCCCGTCCATCAAGCACCGCAGCGACGAGGAGCACCGCGCGATCGCCACCGCCCTGGCCGACCGCGACCCCGCCTCCGCGGCCCACCACGCCGCCGAGCACGTCGCCCACACCGAGCGGTGGCTCAGGATCCTGGTGGACCCGGCACGCAGACCGGCTTAAGCCGTTTCTTGGGGCGCCGTGTAACCCGGCTGCTGTGTCAGGAGCGGCGCCGGAAAGTGGCACGCCACCTCGTGCCCCACCGCAGATCCCGCGACCTGCACGAGCGGCGGCGCCTCGGCGCCACAGACCTCCGCCGCCTTCGGGCAGCGGGTGCGGAACGGGCAGCCCGAGGGCGGGTTCAGCGGGCTGGGCACGTCGCCGACCAACCTGATGCGCTCGTGCTTGGGCTCGGCGCCGTCGTCCAACTCCGGGACCGCCGACAGCAGCGCCTGGGTATATGGGTGCTGCGATGCGCTGTAGAGGGTGTCGCGGTCGGCGACCTCCACGATCCGGCCCAGGTACATCACCGCGACGCGCTGGCTGACCTGGCGGACCACGGCCAGGTCGTGGGCGATGAAGACGAACGCGATGCCCAGGTCCCGTTGCAGGCGTCGCAGGAGGTTGACGACCTGTGCCTGGATGGAGACGTCGAGGGCTGACACCGGTTCGTCGGCGACGATCAGCTCCGGCTCCGTGGCCAGGGCGCGGGCCACGCCGATCCGTTGGCGTTGGCCGCCGGAGAACTCGTGCGGGTAGCGGTGCACGTGTGCCGGGTCCAGGCCCACGGTCTCCAGGAGTTCGGCCACGCGGTTCCGGCGGCCGGCCTTGGAGCCGATGCGCAGCGATTCCAAAGGCGCGGCGATGATGTCGCCGACCGTGTGCCGCGGGTTCAGGGAGGCGTAAGGGTCCTGAAAAACCATCTGGATCTTGCCGCGAAGCGGTGCCAGCTCCCGGCGGTCGGCATGGGTGATGTCCTGGCCGGCGTAGCGGACGTGGCCCGCGGTCGGCTCCAGCAGCCGGGTGACCAGGCGTCCGGTGGTGGACTTGCCGCAGCCGGATTCGCCGACCAGTCCCAGGGTCTGGCCGCGGGCCACCGCGAAGGACACGCCGTCCACGGCCTTCACCGCGCCGGCGTGGCGCGGGATCAGCAGCCCGCGCCGGACCGGGAAGTGTTTGGCCAGGCCGGCGACGTCGAGCAGCGGGGCATCGGGTGCGGTGGCCATCAGAGGGTGTTCCGTTCAGCAGCGTGTTCAGCAGCGTGTTCAATGACGTCGTCCTTAGCGGCGCGTTCAGTGGTCCGCTCCAGGGCAAGGTGGCAGGCCCTGGACCGGCCGTCGGCCGAGCCGGGCGCGAGCAGCGGAACGACGGTCGCGCACCGGTCGCCGGCGACCCGATCCCGCTGCTCACACCGAGGATGGAACGCGCATCCGCTCGGCGGATCGAGCAGGTTCGGCGGGCTCCCGGCGATCGGGATGAGTTCGGCGTCCGGGTCGCCGGCCAACGTCGGGACGGAGCGCAACAAGCCGGACGTGTAAGGGTGCTCAGGCGCAGCCAGCACCTGCGCGGCCGGGCCGTTCTCGACGCAACGGCCCGCGTACATCACCATCACGTCGTGCGCCACGCCGGCCACCACGCCGAGATCGTGGGTGATCAGCAGGATCGCCAGCTGCGACTCGGCCTGGAGCTCGGTCAGCAGCTCCAGGATCTGGGCCTGCACCGTGACGTCGAGCGCCGTCGTCGGCTCGTCGGCGATCACCAGCTCCGGCTCCCCCATCAGCGCCATGGCGATCATGACGCGCTGCCGCATGCCCCCGGAGAACTCGTGCGGGTACTCCTCGACCCGGCGGCCGGGGTCCGGGATGCCGACGCGCGCGAGCATGTCCACCGCCCGGACCTTGGCCTGCCGCCGGCTCGCGCCGGTCCGGCGCCGATAGCCGTCAGTGAGCTGATACTCCACCGTGTGGTACGGCGACAGCGCGGTCAGCGCGTCCTGGAACACCATCGCGATCCGCGAGCCCCGGTAGGACGCCATCGCGCGCTCGTCCAGGCCCGCGAGGTCGACCCCGTCGAACTCGATCCGGCCGCCGACCTCGGTCCGCCGCCGATCGTGCAGGCCCAACAACGCCAGGCCGGTCGCGCTCTTGCCGGAGCCGGACTCCCCCACCACCGCGAGCGTCCGACCGCGCCGCACCTGGAAACTCAGACCATTGACCGCCTGGACCGTCCCGCTTTCGGTCCGGAACCGGATGCCCAGATCCTCGACCTCGAGCAGCGGAGCACCAACCGCATCGACTAGTTCGTGCGCGATACCCATCAGAGCCTCACTCGGGGATCGATGAACGCGTAGCAGAGGTCGACCGCGACGTTGCACAGGACGATGAAGGCCGCCGCGACCAGCACGGTCCCGGTGATCATCGGCAGGTCCAGGTCGGTCACCGAGGAGACGGCCAGCTGCGCGATGCCGTGGATGTTGAACGTGGTCTCGGTGATCACGGCGCTGCCCAGGAACAGCCCGAGATCCAGGCCGAACTGTGTGAGCACCAGCGTCATCGCGCCGCGCCAGGCATAGCGCAGGTGCACCACGCGCGGCGGCAGGCCTTGCGCGCGAGCGGTCCGGACGTATTCCTGAGACTCGGCCTCGATCATCGAGGAGCGGGTGAAGCGCACATAGGTCGCCGCGCTGACCACCGCCAGCGTCGCCCAGGGCAGGATCATCCCGCCGAACCACTTGCCGGGGTCCGCGGTGATCGGGTTGTAGCCGGGCTGCGGCAGCACCGCGAACTCGTCCACCAGCAGGTACCGCGCCACGATGCCCACGAAGTAGACCTGCATCGAGGACCCGACGAGCGCGATCGCGGTGAGCCGTTTGTCCAGGGCCTGGCCCCGGCGCAGCGCGGCGATGACGCCCAGCCCGACGCCGACCGTCAGGATCAGGGCCGAGGCGCCGACGGCCAGGGACAGCGTCGCCGGGAAGCGGTCGGCCAGCGTGGAGGTCACCGCCTCGTGGTTCACGAACGAGTAGCCCAGGCACGGCGCCGCACACCAGGTCGGGCCGTAGTGCCGGCCGGCGACGATGCCGTGCACGAACTGCCAGTACTGCTCCCACAGCGGCCGGTCCACGCCGAGGTTGTGGCGGATCGCGGCCAGCGTCTGCGGGGTGCAGGTCTTGCCGCAGGACAGCCGGGCGGGGTCCGAGGGCAGAGCGAAGAACAGGAAGAACGTGACCGCGCTGATCGCGAACAGGATCAGCACCGCTCCCAGTCCCCGCCGGAGGATGAATCCGAACACGGTTTGCTCCAGGTCCAGGGGGTCGGACGGCTACTTGACGTAGACGTCGAGCGGGTAGCAGGTCCCGATGAACCCGGTGTGCACTCCCCCGAGCCCCGGGCCGTAGAGCGAGACCTGGCGGACGTCGACCCACGGGATCACCGGCACCGACTGCATGATCTTCTTGTCCAGCGCACCCCACGCCGTGTTCTGCTGGCCCAGATCGGTCAGACCCTGGATCCGGTCGATCTCGGCGTTCACCCCGGCATCGTTGAACAGCGAGTTGTTGCCGCCGCCGTCGGTGATCTGCCGCCCGTCGAACAGCGGCGGGATCACCGAGGAGGCACTGGGCCAGTCCGGACCCCAGCCGCCCCAGTAGACATCGAACTGGTTGTCGACCTTCTGGGTCTCGTCATAGTAGTTCTTGGAGCTGATCGCCTTGGTGACGACGTTGAACCCGGCCTTATCAAGGGCCTGCGACACCGCGACAGCCGCCTGCTGCCAGACCGGATCCTCGGAGTAGGCGAACACGATCGTCGGATGCGGGTTCGAACTCTGGGCCAGCAACGCCTTGGCCTTGTCCGGATCACCGGTGGCGGGGACGCCATACAGGTCGTAGTCCTGGTAGCCGTTGGTCACCGGCGACAAGATGGTGTTGGTGTAGTCCCCATAGATCGGCCCACCGAACAGCTGCCGCACCTGCTGACGCGGGAAGGCCTCCAGCAGCGCTTGCCGGACCTTGACGTCGGTGACGCGCTTCGTATTGATGTTGAAGAACTCCGAGAAGGGCGTCACCTGGTTGACCAGCCGCGCCTTGAGGCTGGGATCGCCGTTCACCTGGCTGGCCAGATCCGCCCCGATCGAGACCTTGAAGGTCATGGCAGTACGGTCCGGCCCATTGGCCGCCATGAGCCGCTGGTTGATGTCGACCTCCTGCGCCCCGAACTCGAACTGCCACTGGTCCGGATAGGCATGCCGCACCGGATCGGTGGCCGCGTCCCAGTAGGGATTGCGTGCGAGAACCATGCCCTTGTCAACATCATGACTGACAATCCGATACGGCCCCGACGAGAACGGATGCTGATCGAAAGCCGCCTTGGTGTCCTTGTCCTTCGGGACCGGGCTGTAGGACTGCATGGCCAGCGCGAACGGGAAGTCCTCGTGCACCGAGGCCAGGTGGAAGACGATCGTCTGCGCGTCAGGGGTCTGAATCGCCGACAGGTCCTGACCACTCCAGGGGCCGGAGTAGACGCTGGAGTAATCGTCCTTGCCGGTCAGCCACATCTGGAGGTACTGCGGACCCCCGGACAGCTCCTTCTGGAAGGTGCGCTCGATGCCGTACTTGACGTCCTGGGCGGTGATCGGGCTACCGTCCTCGTACTTGAGACCAGCCTTCAAATGATACGTCCACGTCTTGCCATCGGAACTACTCCCGGTGTCGGTCGCCAAGTCCCCGACCAGCTTCGTGGTGTTCCCGACCTGCTGGTAGCTGGTCAGCTGCCGAGTCAACAGCAGATCAGCAGTCTGATTCGTCGACGACCAGACCCGCGCCGGGTCCAGGTGACTGAAGTCCGAGACCTGCAAGACCGTGACGGTGCCCCCGGGCTTGGCCCCCGGCACCGCCGGATCGGGCCCGGTGGAGTCGGCCGCCGTCCCGATCGCCACCGACTGCTTGGCCACGGCTTGCGCCGCCGGCTCAGCCGAACCGCCCTTCTTACCGGACGCCGAGCACCCGGTGCCGACCGTCAGGGTGCCGAGCACCACGAGCGCGAGCACAGCCCGCGACCGGTTCCTGGATGTGGACATGAGTGTCCCCTTCACTATTTATCAGACAGTGGATTCACCGACCGCACTCAGCGGTCAGAAGGCGCCAGAGCATCGCGCACCGAGTCCCCGAGCAGGTTGAACGCGACGACGAAGATCAGAATCGCGACACCCGGCACGAGCATGTACGTGATGTCGGACAGGTACACCTCGGCCCCGCGATGGATCATGCGCCCCCAGTCCGGCGTGGGCTCATCGATCCCCGCGCCGAGAAACGACAGCGCGGCCTCGGCCGTGACATAGGCGGGCACCGACAACGAGGCCGACACCAGAATCGGCGTCCACAGATTGGGAAGCAGCTCCCTGACGATGACCCGCCGGGGCGAGGCCCCACCGATCCGCGCCGCCTCCACGAACTCCCGCGTCCGCAACGAGATCACCTGCCCCCGCAACAACCGCGCCACCGGCGCCCACCCGAACGCCGACAGCACCACCACCAACGTCACCACCCGCATCCACGTCGGCGTCTGCCGATCAGCGGACACGAACAACGACTGCACCACCGGCACGAACGCGATGATGAACAGCGTCGAGGGAAACGACAGCGCGACATCCACCACCCGACTGATCCCGAAGTCGAGCCACCCGCCGGCATACCCGGCGACCAGCCCGACAGCGGTCCCCAGCACAGTGATGATCAGCACCACCGCCAACGCGATGAGCAAGGAGGTCCGAATGCCATAAACCAGCTGGGTGAAGACATCACGCCCCAGCCCCGGCTCCAACCCCAGCCAGAACCGCCCACTGACACCGCCCAGCGCACCGGTCGGGTAGCCGTAGTCATCAAGCAGACCGGGCTCATTCTGACCATACGTCGTGTAAGGATCCTTACCATAAACGGCACTGATCAGCGGAGCCGCCAAAGCGACGACGAAGAACAGGCCGACCACAACCCCAGCCACCACACCAGTACGGTCGGCACGAAACCGCCGCCAGGCCAACGCAGCCGGCGTACGCGCCACGGCCACAACCGGCACAACGCCCGGCACACTGTGATCGAGGGCTGCGGAACCGGCCGTGACACCGGTGAGGTCCATCTCGGGACCATCCATCCTTGAACTGGTCATGCGGTGGCTCCGTGGGCAGATCGCGCGGCGGAAGAAGCCCGGCCTATAGCGGGAACCGAGCGTGGAATGTGATTCATCGCCACCGTCAAGCGGCGTGGAAGAAAGCTCTCATCCGCCCGACGCGGAACACAACGTCTACGGCGATAGAGAAATAGCAGTCCGGCGATAACATCCCGCACGCAAAGGCGAGCGAAAACGCCGAAGGCCACAGCGGGGGGTTTGTTCCGGGTCCCCCGCCGCGTCGACGGGCGAAGCCAAGCTGGCCGGTCCGGTGGTGTCAAGTCGCACGTTTCGCGACCAAAAGCAGCGTGTGATCCGGCTTTACACCACCGGACCGGCCTGCTTCCGTCAGGCGGCGATGCGGCGGGGGACCCGGAACATGGCGACCACAAGCAGCACCGCCACCAACAAGCGCAACGCGCCCACGCACGAAGACAAAGCCGAACAGTCGCGGGCCGCCGGTTGCAGGAGGTCCGCAGGGGGCGCCCCCCGCTGTAGAGCGCCCGCCGGAGGCACCTGCCTTTGATCTTAGGCACCCACCAAACGCGGCAGACACCCGCCCGCATGACGCGTGCGCAGTGACTCGGACCGGCGCGCGGTCGTGAACACGCGAACCGCCGGCCGCCAGCGCGAAATGAGTGGCTCACCCGAATGCGCCACCAGCGGATCCCGTAAACCGTGCGCGAAGCCGTAGAGAAACGCCTTTAAGGCCCGAAGACCAGCAGCACGCTAGCCACCCACTCAAGTCAGCAGCACGCTAGCCACCCACTCAAGTCAGCAGCACGCTAGCCACCCACTCAAGTCAGCAGCACGCTAGCCACCCACTCAAGTCAGCAGCACACCGACCAGCAGCACGCCAACTAACAGCACCCCTACCTCGGCACCGTGTTATAAGTCCGAGCCGCCCACTCCCGCAGATGCGGCGCGGACGCCGTCAGCTCCCGGTACGCCGCGACCGCCGAGCGGTACAGCGCGTCCACGACCTCGTCGCACACCGCCCCCACGCGCCATGCGAGCAGGTACCGGCACCACAGTGGCGTCCCGGTCAGGGGCTTGACCACCACCCCCTCGGTGGCGGCGAACGTCGCCTGGACCACGCCCACGCCGAGCCCTTCGGCGATCATCGCGTGCAACTGGCCGCGGTCGCCGAGGAACTCGTGGACGGTCGACGGCTGGAAGCCCGCGACCTGGCAGGCTGTGTAGAACACGCCTGGCCAGCCGGCGCCGTCGTCGGGGGTCACGAACCAGGCGGCGTCCGTCAGCTCCGTGAGGTCGACCTCCATCCGGCGCGCGAGCGGGTGGCCCGCCGACATCGCGACGAAGCTCGGCTCGGTGACGATCCCCCGGTGCGCCACCGTCGGCGAATGCCGCAGCTCCTGGCCTGGATAGTCGACGGCGATCGCCACGTCCACGTCGCCGTCCTCCAGCATGCCGACGATCTGCGCCGAGGAGTAGACGCTGCTCACGGTCACCGTGTGATCCGGCGCCGCGCCCCGGAACCGGACCAACAGCCCCGGCAGCATCGGCGTGTTGGTGACCGCGAGTGTCAGAACCCCGGCTCCCCCGCCCGCCCCCGCCCCCGAACGCACGTCGCGCGGCCCCATGGCCTCCACCCGAGCCACAACATCCCGCGCCTGAGCCACCACCTCCGCCCCGAAAGGCGTCGGCTCCACCCCTGCGCTACTACGCTCGAACAACGGCTCCCCGAAGTACTGCTCGATCCGCTGAAGTTGCGTAGTCAGCGCCGGCTGCGAATACCCCTGCGACACCGCCGCACGCCGCAAACTCCCGGTATCGGCAATAGCGCACAACGCCCGCAGATGCCGGATCTCCAGCCGCCCCATAAGTCCCCTCCCCTATTGAAATCGGTCGGTGTTATAGCGCGGCTGGAGAACTGTTATAGAAACAAGTGAGCGCTCAGACTATAGAAACGAGTGAGCCCTCAGAGCCGACCCACAACAGCTTCCGGATCATTCGCCGGAGTGCGCGGGGTCACCGACCCCGAAACCGCCGCCCCAGCCTTCGCTGCCTTCGCCGCATCCGCCCCCTGCGCCGCCTTCGCCACACTCGGCGTCGGATCAATATACGAAGGTGTCGGATCCGCCTCAGGCGCACAGGCCTTCGCCACAAAACCCTTCCCCGACGGCATCGTCCCGTCCCGCAGGTACGCGACGAACGTGTCGTCCAGACACGAGTCCCCATGGAACAGAATCTCGTGGAAGCTCCCACCGTTCTGCACCACCAGCTTCGAACTCGGCAGCGCCTCATGCATCGCGACCGCACCGGCGTACGGCGTCGCCGGATCCTCCGTGGCCTGGAACAACAACACCGGCGGCAACCCCTTGCCCGTGATCGGCAACCGGCCGGCCGTGTTCCCCTGATACGGCCAGAACATGCAAGCCGCGTTGTACCACATGTTGTTATACGTATAGAAAGGCGCGACCGCGTTCACCGCCGCCTGATCCTTCTGCCAGTACTGCCAGTCCCGCGGCCAAGCGTTCTCAGTGCACTGCACCGCGTTGTAAGCCGGGAACGTCCCGTCATCCGCCCCCGGTGCGGCGTACCGGTTGTACGCGATGTTCAGCGGCCGGGTGTCGTGGTCGACCAGGTAGCCCGACAGCACCGTCGCCATCCGGGGCCACCGCAGGAAGTTGTACCCACCCCCATAGAACGTGTCCTCGAACTCGGCCGGCCCGATCTTCCCCGGCGCCGGCGAAGCGTCGACCGGGTTGGTCCGCAGATCCGCCTCAACCGCGTTGTAGTTCTTGATCACGGCATCAGCAGTAGTGCCGAGGTGATAGACGCTGTCCGCCTTGGCCGTCCACTCCGCGAACGCCTCGAAACGCTGCTGATGCTCCTTGTCCTGCAGAACGTTGTGGTCGTACCACGTGATCGTCGGCCCGACGATGCTGTCCAGCACCATGCGCCGCACATGCGAGGGGAACAGCTGCCCATACGTCGAGCCGAGCGAAGTCCCCCACGATCCCCCATAGAACGAGATCTTCGAGACCCCCAACGCCCGCCGAATACTGTCCAGATCCCGCGCGTTGTCCACGGTCGTCATGTGCGGCAGCAGCCAACTCCAGTTCGCCGCGCAGTCGGCGGCGTACTTCGCGTCCTTCTCCAGCCACGCCTGGGACGTCCCCTGCGACACCTGGTAGTCCGGACGCTCCCCGTCGAAGTAGTGCGCATCGCAGGTCACATGCGGATCGCTGGCGTTGGTCCCGCGCGGGTCGAAGCCGATCCAGTCGTATTCGGAGGCCACGTCGGCCGGCATCTGGCCGGCGATATATGCCGGCATCCACAGGCCGCTGTCCCCAGGTCCACCCGGGTTCAGCAGGATCGGCCCCTGCTGCTTGTCCTTCGGCGCGGTGGCCGGCAGCCGGTTCAGCTTGATCTTGATCTTCTGGCCGTGCGGCTTGCCGTAGTCCACGGGGACCTCCAGCATGGCGCACTGGAGCGCGGGCGTCGTCGGGTCGTCGCACGAGGTCCAGTCCAGCGCGCCCTGGCCGGTGTCGTGCGCGACGGCGGCCTCGAGCGCGGACTCGGCCGCGGTCTCCGGGCTCGTCGGCGCCGCCGACGCCGGTACGGCGCACACGGCCGCGACGGCCGCCGCGGCGGTGACTATGACAATGGTCTTCTTCATCGGTCCTCAGCACCGTCCTGCGTTCATGTCCATCAGCCGGGACAGCACGACGTCCCCCGATGCGTTCACACCGTCGTGCTCGTATTCGTTGGTCACCCAGGCGCGGGCGGCGCCGACCTGGTTGAGAGTGCGCAGCGACAGCTCCGCGGGCACGTACATGTCGTCGTGGTAGACGGCCGCCGCCAGCGGGACCTGATTGGCGGCCAGGCGCGCCGGGTCGTACAGCGCCGGCCAGTCGGTCCAGTCGGCCAGGATCTCGGCGGCCGCGGCGAACGGTCGCAGGGCCTTGATCTCCTCGAACATCCAGGGGTAGATCATCTCGCCGGTGAACAGCAGCGGATCGGCGTCCTCGGCGAACCGCGGATGCTCGGCCATGATCCGCTGCGCCGCCCACGCGGTCGGCAGCGGGCCCTGGGCGAAGCACGGCTCCTGCATGATGGTGAACAGGGGGTTGTCGACGTAACCGGTGTGCTGCATGACCTGGAGTGCGAAGGTGTCGGTCAGCTCGCCCGAGCCGTCGAAGGCCTCGTCGAGGATCCAGTGCACGCGCTCGAAGCCGTCGCTCATCCCGAACGCCAGCCCCAGATTGCGCAGCCGGCGCGCGGTCAGCCGGGTGCCGTCCGGCAGCAGCACGTTGCCGGCCGCCGCCGCGTCGGCGATCCGGCGGACCAGTTCGGCGTCGGCCGGATAGCGTGCGTAGTACTCGCGGTTCTTGGCCTCGACCAGCGGATAGGTGATGCGGTAGACATCGTCGGCGGTGGCCTCCAGCCCCGACAGGCCGCCGGTGACGTGGCAGGCCCGCAGCCCTTCCGGGGCGAGCGAGAGGTATGTCAGGGTGATGAATCCGCCGTAGCTCTGGCCCAGCGTCTCCCAGGGCTCGTCCCCGCACAGCCGCTTCCGGATCACCTCGGCGTCGCGGACGATGGCGTCCGCGCGGTGCAGCGCAAGATAGCGCGCCAGGTCCTTGGCGGAGCCGAACCGGGAGGCGAAGCCCGGGTTCACCGGGGTGGACCGGCCGGTGCCGCGCTGGTCGAGCAGCAGCACGCGATGGGTCTCCAGCGCCCGCGAGAGCCAGCCCGGGTAGTGGCCGCTGGGCCGCGGCGACTTGCCGCCGGGACCGCCCTGGAGGAAGACCAACCACGGCAGACTTCCGGCGCCGGCACTGGTACCGACGGTATCGACGGCAAGCGCCGGGTCGACGATCTCGCGCGCGAACACCTCGATGGTGGCGCCGTCGGGCTCGTCGTGGTCGAGGGGGACGGGAAACACGTGGTCGGTCACGGCCAAGCGTGGGTTCATCAAGAAGGTCACCTCGGTGAGGGGGATTGAGAGGATTGATGGGATCGAGAGGGTTGAAAGGGGTTGAAGGGGTTGAGGGAATGGCCGCCCGGGCCGGGCGGTTGATGGCCGCCCGGCCCGGATCCTCGCCGGATGTGGTCAGTGCAGTCGGTGCAGTCAGTTCAGTGCAGTCAGTACTGCGTGGAGACCGTGACCCCGCTGAAGGCGGTGACGGCGTACAGGCTGATGTAGCGGTAGCCGGCCGCCGCGTTGGTCACGGTGATCTTCTGCGTGGTGCCGGAGCCGGTGGAACTGGCCGTGTAGGTGCTGGGGCCGGCCCAGTTGTCCGGGTCGTAGTAGAGGGCTGCGTTACCGGTGCCGCCGGCGGTGGAGACGGTCAGCGTGGTGGTGCCGGCCGGCAGGTAGATCCACAGGTAGTCGGTGTTGCCGGCGCTCTCGGCCTGGTTGGCGCGGGAGCAGTTCTGGCCCATCGCCTGCGGGTTCGGGTCGGAGCAGGCCGGCAGGGTGGTGGTGCCGCCGCCGGCGGCCACGGCGGTGAGCCAGGAGTCGAAGTCGGCGTCGTAGGCGGTGCCGATGTTGTTGTAGACGGCGTAGCCGCCGGTGTAGTTACCGGTGCGGAAGTCGGCGAGCATGGTGTAGATGTCGGCCGGGTGCCGCTCGAACATGTAGCGGACCGCGAGGTAGCCCCACGGGTAGGTGCGCGTGGTGTCGTCGATCGCGTACGTGTTCTGGAACAGCTGGCTGAGCTTGTAGGTGTGCTTGGCCGCCTCGGCGACCGCCTCGGTGTCGGTGACGCCGCGGTAGGAGTAGGAGACGTACTCGGCCTGGCCCTCGATCCACCAGACGTCCGGCACGGTGATCTGGGTGCCGAAGTCGCCCTTCATGTCGTAGATCGACTGCATCACGTGCGTGTACTCGTGGTTGAGGTTCCACACGCCGGCCACGAAGCCGTCGTCGGGCGACTTGATGTACTCCACGGAGACGACCACGTTGTTCGGGTCGGTCGGGTCCCCGGTCAGGGTCTCGCCGCCGTTGTCGGTGTCGTTGCCGTAGATGACCCAGGAGTAGACCTCGTACTCGAACGGGCTGTCCCAGATCGCGATGACGTCGTTGGACTCGTACTCGCCGGGGATCGGCCCGGTGACCTTGTCCAGGTTCTCGAAGAACGGCACCTCGTTGCGCAGGCTCTGGCACACCGCGGCCTGGTCGCTGGCGCTGAGGGACTGCGACTTGATGGTGCGGTTGTCACAGGCGTAGGTGTTCGGCAGGGAAGCCGCGGTCAGCTCCGAGGCCAGGTTGCAGGTGCCGTAGTACGAACACTGCGACGCGTCGTACTGGTCGGCCTGGTAGGCGACGTGGACCCACAGGTTCGCGGTCGTGCCGGTGATGGAGGAGAAGCCGAGCAGGCCCTTGGCCAGCGGACGGATCTTCGTCTGGAGCGCGGTGATGCCGACCATGCGCGCCAGGTCGTTGCCGGCGTTGGAGTCCAGGGCGTCGTTCGAACCGCCCAGCAGCGCGGAATGGTTGCGCGCGAAGGAGTTCAGGGTGTCGACGATGCTGGAGTCGTTGGTCACCGCGGTGACGAACGCCGCGTTCCAGTTGCCGTTCCACAGCGGCGTGTAGACGTTGTTCAGGAAGCCGTCCATGTAGTACGAGGCGTCCCACGCGCTGGTGTAGGCGTTGAGGATCTTCTTGTACACATTCAGGAACGAGCCCTGCACCTGCGCGCTGTCGGTGATGACGACCGCCTCGCCCAGCACCTGGCCGTTGGCGTCGGTGACGTCGCCGAAGTGCGGGGTGTTGAACAGCGTGGTCAGGCCGGACACGACGGCGTTGCTGAGCGTCGCGTCATAGGCCGGGACACCGGAGTTGGGCTGGTACTGGACGTAGTACCCGGCCTGCATGAAGTACATCAGTTCGTACAGACCGGTGGAGTCGGTACCGGTGTAGGACGAGGCCGACTTCGCGACGGCGTTCGCGACCGTGAGCATGTTGGTCTCGTTGAACACCGCGTTGGCGGTGGTGCCGCTCAGCGAGAACAGCGGGTTTATGCAGGCGGTCGGGTCGACGGACTCGATGAAGGAGACCAGCGCGGCACCGCTTCGACCGGAGAAGTCGGCGGTGGTGCAGGAGGTGACGGCCGCCTTGCGCGCGACCGCGGCGTGGGCGGCCGCCTCGGACCGGATCGCAGGGTGCTGAGCCGTGGCGCCGGTGGTCGAGCTGCTCGTCGCGCCGGCCCCCGAGCCGGCCGTCGAGCCCAGCTTCACCGGGGCGCCGCGCAGGGTGGCGGGCACCGGCGTCGTGCGGTCCGCGGCGGCGTCGGAGGCGGCGCCGGTGTCGGCTCCCGTCAGGGACGGAGCCTGCGGAGCGTGCTTTGCGGCCTGGGCGACAGCCGCCGGCCGGGGCGAGGCCGGGTGCTGCGCCGCGCTCGCGGTGTTGGCCAGCAGGCCCACGACCAGCCCCGCGGCCGCCACGGTGGCGGCCGCGAATCTGGGCAGGGGTGATCGGTTGCGCATGGGGTGGCTCCTCAGGGGGTGGCGGTACGCCTCCGAGGGAGGCGCTGTGTGGTACGTAACATTGCACCCTCATGGATATGGAGCAACAGGCTGAGATACAGCACTCTTCGGGCCGGGGCTACAACATCAGGCGCCACCCATGCGCCACTCGTGCGCCATCGTGCGTTATCGCGCGCTACGGATGCGCCTTCGTGTACGTCCGCGAAGCCCACGCCTGGAAGCTCGGCGATCTGGCGAGCAGTTCCCGGTGCGCCGCGTACGCCGCCGAGAACAGCGCCTCGGCCAGCGGTTCCGGCACGTTGTCCCGGCGCCAGGCCAGGACGTAGCGGCACCACAGCGGCGTGCCCGCCAGCGCTTTGACGATCACCCCCGGGCCCGGATCGAACGTCGCCTGCACCGGCGAGATCCCGAGTCCGGCGGCGACCATCCCCTGCAACTGGCCCCGGTCGCCGAGGTACTCGTGGACCTTCAGCGGCGTGAAGCCCGCGGCCTCGCAGGCCCCGTAGAACACCCCCGGCCAGCCGGCGCCGTCGTCGGGCGTCAGGAACCACGCCTCGTCGGCCAGATCGGCCAGGCGCACGTCCAGCGCGCGCCGCAGCCGGTGCCGCGCCGGCAGGGCCACGAAGGTGGGCTCGGTGAAGATCCCGCGGTGCCCGATCGCCTCGGAGTGCCGCAGCTCCGAGCCGGGATAGTCGGCCGCGATCGCCGCGTCCAGATCGCCCTTCTCCAACTGCTCGACGGTCTCGGAGGACGCGTAGACGCTGCTGACGGTCAGCGCGAGATCCGGGAACTCCTCACTGATCCGCGCCGTCATCCCGGCGAGCACCGGCGAGTTGGTCGCGGCCAGCCGCAGCACCCGCCCGGCCATCCCGTCCGCCTCCGGCACGGCGTCGAGGGAGTCGACCCGGGCCACGATGTCCCGCGCCCGCGCCAGGATCTCGCGCCCGTAGCGCGTCGGCTGCACCCCGGCGGTACTGCGCTCGAAGACGTCCCGCCCGAAGTACTGCTCGATCCGCCGCAGCTGCGAGCTGAGCGCCTGCTGCGAGTAGCCGAGCACGACGCCGGCCCGGGCGACGCTGCCGGCGTCCGCGATGGCGCACAGGATCCGCAGGTGGCGGAGTTCGAGATCCATTCGCGAGCCCTTACAGTCTGCCGATGAGATCGGAGCGGATGGTGCCGGCTACTGATTCTCTAGACAGACTCGCCAGAAGGGCAGAGGTAACAGAAAACGAAAACCTAGTAGCCGTACTCCTCCCAGCGGCTGAGCACCCGCTCCTGGATCTCGGCCGGCCAGCCGTTGCGGTAGCTGCCCTTCACCGGGCGGCGGCCTTGCGGGAACAGGTCGGCGAACAGGCAGTTGTAGATGACCTTGCCCGCCGCGAAGCTGTGCTTCTCCTCGTCGTTCAGGTACACCGTCAGCGGGTCGGTGAGTTCGGGCGGGTAGTGGAACGCGCCGCGGTCCACGTCGGGGTGGGAGCGGGTGGCGAAGGCCCAGACGACGTCGGCCAGGTCGGTGATGTCGACGTCGTCCTCGACCAGCAGGATCTTCGGCGCGTGCACGGCCGCCGGGCCGCTGAAGATGACGTCGGCGATCTTGTCGACCAGCTCGTGGGAGCCCAGGCCGGTGCTCTCGTGCCAGTCCTGGCGCACCGCGACCGTCAGCCAGTGGACGGCGGCCTCGAAGTTGTACCAGGTCGAGGAGACCGGAAGGCGGGCCTCGCGCAGCAGGTACAGGATCTCTGCGGCGGCCGTCGTCCCGATGACGGTGTCGTCCTCCTCGACCGGCGGGCCGGCGGCCACGACGGGCAGGATCGCGCCGTCCCGGTGGGTGATGGCGGTGACGGTGAAGACGGGCTTCGGGGAGCCTTCGGAGGAGTTGTATCCGGGGTATTCGTTGAAGGGCCCTTCCATCGCGGTCTCGTCCAGGGAGACGAAGCCCTCGATGACGATCTCGGCCGTGGCCGGCACCAGGATGTCGACGGTCTCGGCCGGCACCAGTTCGATCCCCTCGCCGAACACCGCGCCCAGGTAGTGACTCTCGTCCATACCCGCCGGCAGCGGCATGCCGCCGACGATCGGCAGGCCCGGCTCGGTGCCCAGGGCCAGTGCGATGGGCATCGGCTCGCCCCGCTCGGTCCACAGGGCGCGGATGATGCCCAGCTGCTGGGACCTCGGGATCAGGCAGGCGAGGCGGTTGCGGTCGTGGATCATCATGCGGTTGACCGACCAGTTGGTCCAGGTCCCGTCCGGCGTCTTGGCGATGTTGGTGCCGAAGGTCTGGATGTAGCGGCCGCCGTCGTTGCCGTGGATCCACGGCGTCGGGAACTTCAGCAGGTCGATGTCGTCGCCGAGCAGGATGTTCTGCTTGCAGGGCGCGGCTTCGGCGGCCACCACCACCGGCGGGATGCCGGGCTTGGCGCGGGCGTCGGCGAGGCGGTCGACGATCTGCTGGCCGGTGGCCTCCGGGGGCAGGCCGACCGAGAGTGCGAGCCGCGCCAGGCGGTGCCGGGGGTTGCTCAGCGCGACCGGCGCGCCGAGCAGCCGGAACCCGCTGCCGGAGTAGCCGGTGAGGTTGGTGAACAGCGGCGCCGGCGCCTGGAGGTCGTAAGAGCGGCGGATGATCGCGCCGACCTCCAGGTTCCAGTCGACCTCCGCGTCGATCCGCTGGATCTCGCCGATCTTGTCCAGCTCCGCGATGTATTCGCGCAAGGAGCGCAGGTGGTTCACAGTCTTCCTTTCGCAGGGGCCGACACCGTCGGTCATCCGCCCCATCGAGGCAGGTCCGGGACGTCGATCCCGAACAGGTCCAGGGCCCGGCCGGCCGTGTGGTCGACGATGTCGTCCACGGTGTCCGGCCGCAGGTAGAAGGCCGGGACCGGCGGCATGACGATTCCGCCGGACTCGGTGACGGCGGTCATCGCGCGCAGGTGGCCCAGGGTGAGCGGGGTTTCGCGGACCATCAGGACCAGCCGCCGCCGTTCCTTGAGCGTCACGTCGGCGGCGCGGGTGAGCAGGTTGTCGCCGTTGGAGTAGGCGATCGCCGACAGGGTCCTGATGGAGCAGGGCGCGACGATCATGCCGGCGGTGCGGAACGAGCCGGACGCTATCGCCGCGCCGATGTCGGCGGGCCGGTAGGACACGTCGGCCATCGCGGCGAGATCCCGGGCGGTCAGGCCGGTCTCGTGGGCGCGGGTCTGCTGGCCGGCCGGCGTCACCACCAGGTGCGTCTGGACACCCGCCTTGCGCGCCAGTTCCAGCACCCGCATGCCGTACGCGATGCCGGTCGCACCGCTGATCCCCACCACCAGGCGACGGGTCTCCATCGTCCAGCCCCCTTTCACGGATCGCCGGGAAGATCGCAGAGCTCAGTGTCATCGGCCCGCGCCGGTTCCGTCCAAGATCCCTTGAGTATGGTGAGATACCTTTCGGGTATGGCGCTCGATCTTCGGCTGATGCGGTACGTGATAGCCGTGGCGGAGGAAGGCGGTTTCCAGCGGGCCGCCGAGCGCCTGCGGATAGCCCAGCCGCCGCTGAGCCGGCAGATCCGGGACCTGGAACGGGAACTCGGCGTGACCCTGTTCGAGCGCCGGCCGAGCACCCGCCTCACGGCGGCCGGCGAGGTCTTCGTCGAGTCGGCGCGCACCGTGCTGGCCGAGGCCGACCTGCTGGTCGAGCGGACCCGGCTGGCCGGGCGGGGCGAGGTGGGCACCGTCCGGATCGGCTATATCTACTCGGCCGTGTTCGACACGGTGCCGCGGATCGTGGCCGCGATGCGCGAGGCCTTCCCGGAGGTCGTCGTGGACGTGCGTGAGGGCTGGACTCCCGATCTGGAAACGGGGCTGCGAAGCGGCCTGTACGACCTCGTGCTGTCCCGCGATGTACCGCAGCACCCTGACTACGACCGCGAGGTCCTGCGCCGGGAGGGCCTGGTCGCGGTCGTCGACGAGCACCATCCGCTGGCCCGGCGCGGCTCGGTGGCACTGCGCGAGCTCAGCGGCCACCGTTTCTGCCACCCGCCGCGCCGCCTGGCACCGGACCGCCACGCGTACATGATCCGGGCCCTGGAGCAGGCCGGCGGAACCTACGAGTTCTCCGAGAACCCCGTCCACGGCCTGTCCCACCTGGAGCTGAGCGACCTGCGCGCGTTCGCCCTCGTGGCCGCCAGCGTCGCCGGCCGGGTCCCGGTCGGGACCGCGACCGTGGCCGTCGCGGACGACCTGCCGCCGCTGGAACTGGAGATGGTCTGGCGGCGGAACGACGGCTCGGCGGCACTCAGGGTCCTGATCGACACGGCGCGCCGACTGGCGGAGGACGAAGGCTGGAGGGACGCCGGAACGACGGCGGCCTGACAGATACAGATCAGGACCACACCTCGAAGGGCTCGTCCAACTCCTCGACGGACAGGAACCGCTCGATGAGACCGGGCAGGCAGCGCGGCGCTTGTCGCGGTGGCGGAAGCCGATCGATGATGGGCAAGTCCTGCGGGAGTTCGCCCAGGTCCACGGACCGAGCTTGTGAGAGCCCGTCAGAGCTTGTCAGACCCGCGGGATGACGGTCCCGGCGGCGACGCGGGCCGCTTCCAGCCGGCGGGTCGAGCGTTCGGTGCGGGTGGTGACGCCGTAGCCGTCGCAGAACTTCACGCCGAGGTCGCGGCGGGTCCTGGCGGCGGTGGTGGTGCCGGTGGCGGTGCGGCGGAACATGGGGTGCCCCTTGTCTCGAAGTTTTTCGAAGCAGGCCTTAGCTTGCTCCTTGTTTTGAGATCTGTCAATCTAGAAGCATGTCGAAACAGAAGGAGTCGCCGCAACTGTCCGAGCCCGTGGCCGCGGCATCGGCCGCCGCCCCGACGTGCGAGCCGCTGGCGGACCGCTCGATCTCCACCGCCGACGCGCTCGCGCTCGCGCCCGCGTTCAAGGCTCTCGGCGACCCGATCCGGCTCCAGCTGCTGTCCCAGATCGCCTCCGCGTCCCAGGGCGAGACCTGCGTGTGCGACCTGGAAATCGGCTTCGACGTCTCCGGCCCCACCATCAGCCACCACCTGAAGGTGCTGCGCGAGGCCGGCCTGATCGAGGGCGAGCGGCGCGGGACCTGGATCTACTACACGGCCGTGCGCGAGAAGATGTCCGCCCTGGCCGGGCTGCTCGTCGTCGCCGAGCCCGCGACGGCGGACGCCTGACCGGGATGCCGCTGCCACACCGGAACGGCCCGCGGCCCTTAGGGTTGGGAACGTGAGCGGGCTCGGCGCGGCGTGGTACCGCTCGATCAAGACGGCCTCGCGGTCGGGCATGCGGGTCGAGCGGGCGTTCAACGACCCGTCGGCCGCGCTGCGCTCCGGGCTGGGCGTGGCGATCGCGCTGTTCGGGGCGCTGGCCTGGCTCGGCCCGGCGCACGCGGTGCTGCCCGCGCTGGGGGCGCAGCTGACCGGGATGACCAGCATCCTGCCCGGGTACCGGCGCGGTCCGGGGCTGGCCGCGGTGACCGCGCTCGGGCTGTTCGCCAGCGCGTTCGTGGGGAACGCCGTGGCGCCGTGGCCCGCGCTGTTCGTCCTCGTACTCGCGGTCTGGGCGTTCGGGGCCGCGATGTTCTGGGCGCTGGGGACGGCGCCGGGGATCGCCGCGTCCCTGACGGTGCCGGTGATGCTCACGATCGTGCGGCCGCCGCGCGACTTCCACGACGCCGTCGAGTTCGCACTGCTCATCGGCGGTGGCGCGGCGGTACAGGTGGTCCTGATCGTGATCTGGCCCGACCGGTCCTGGAACGCGCAGCGCACCGCGCTGGCCGACGCCTGCGCCTCGGTCGCCGACTACGCGCGCCGCCTGAGCCGCGACCCGGACGCGGTCTTCGACCCGAACGCACTGGCCCAGGCCCGGGCCGCCGCCACCCTGACCCAGCGCCAGGCGCGCCGCCGGCCCGTGGAGCTGTCCGGCATCCGGGTGCTGATGGACGAGGTGCGCGCCGTGCTGGCCGCGCTCGCGCGCCACGGCAGCGGCAAGGGCAACAGACCTGGCCTCGGTGGCAGCAGCAACGGCAACAGCGACAGCGGCGGCAGCGGCAGCCGGAATCCCGATGGCGAGCGGGAGCAGGTGCGCGACCTGCTCGACGCCGCGGCCGGGGTGCTGGACACCGCCGCGGCCTCGATCCGCACCGGCTCGGTGGTGCCGCCGTCGACGGCGCTGCTCACGGCCATGGAGCGGGCGGCCCGGGACAGCCTGGTCGGGGAGGCCGCCCAAGACGCGGCCGAGAAGCTGATCGAGCTGCTGACCCAGATCGACGCGGTGCTGCGCGAGACCGATGAGGGCGAGGAAGGCACCGACGGCGTGCCGAAGCGCCGGGGCATCCTGGTCCGCCCAGACGTCCGCCAGCGTCTGGCCGAGGCCGGCCGCACGGTCCGGCACGAGCTGCGCCTCGAATCCCCGATCCTGCGGCACGCGCTGCGCGTGGCCGTGGTGGTCGCGGTGACCGACGGGATCACCAAGGTGCTGAACGTGCAGCACGGCTACTGGGCCGCGCTGACCGTCATGATGGTGATGCGCCCGGACTTCTCCCAGACCTTCAGCCGCGGCGTCGCCCGCTTCGCCGGCACCCTGGTCGGGGTCGCGCTCGCCTCGGCCGTGGTGGAGCTCACCCACCCCGGCCCCTGGGTGGCCGCGGTGCTGGCCGTGGCCTGTACCAGTGCGCTGTACCTGGTGATGCAGTCCGGCTACCTGGTCGCCAGCACCCTGATCACCGCCTACATCGTCTTCCTGCTCTCGATGGACGGCCTGGCCCTGGCCAGCACGGTGCGCGAACGCGTGGCGCTGACGCTGCTCGGCGGACTGATCATCTTCACCTCCTACGCGCTGTGGCCGTCCTGGCAGACCGTCACCCTCGCCGGGCGGCTGGCCGATCTGATCGACACCACCGGCGTCTACGCCGCATCGGCGGTCGAGGCGGTCGCCGTGCCGGGACGCGGCAGCCGCAGACGGGCCCGCGAGGCCCTGCTCAACTCGCGTGACGCATACCTGGCGCTGGAGTCGGCGGCGATCGCGGCCGCCCAGGAGCCGGTGCGCGACCGCGGGCCGAGCCGGGAGGGCCTCACGCGGGCCCACCGTGCCCTGGCCCGCCTTTTCGAGGCGGCCGTCGTCCTGCAGACACACCGACCCGCCGACGACGAACCGTCTGGGCCGGCAGCGGCACCGGCGGGCACAGAGTTCGCCCACACCTTGCGCGACGCGCTTCTGGCCACCGCCTCGCAGGTCCGCCACGGCCAGACCGTCGACACGGCGGATTTGGAGGGCGCGCTGCGGACCTGGAGAGCGGCGAACGACGGCACGCCCTCAGCGGTCCTGCGGGACGTCGCCCACCTCGCCGCCGAGGCGAATCACTTGCAGGAACTGCTGGTCACGCTTGATACCGCGAGATGAGTGGTGCCGCCGTGGGCCCGCAGGTCTGCCGGGGACACGCCCCAGTGCCGCTGGAACGACTCGCTGAAGTGCCGGCGGTCGAGGTAGCCGCAGGAGCGGGCGATCGCGGCGATCGGGGTGTCGCGGTGTCCGGGGTCGCAGAGCAGTTGGGCGGCGGCTTCCAGGCGGCAGCGGGCCAGGTAGGCATGCACGGTGCAGCCGGCGAACTTCCGGAACAGCCGGGCCGCGTGCCGCTCGCTGAGGTGCACCTGGGCGGCGACCTCCGGCATGCGCACCGGCCGGTGGTAGTTGTCGTGCAGATAGCGGATCATCGTGGTCACGGTCGGCCCACCCGGCGTGGCAGGAGCCTGCCGGGACGGGGTGCGGGACGGGGTTCGGGACGGTGGTTCGCTAAGGGCCCGGGCGCAGGCGACGACGAGCGCCGAGGCGAGCGAGCCGATCATCTCCGCGCTGCCGGGCCCGGGCTCGGCGGCTTCCCGGGCGAGCTGTAGCAGGATCTGCGGGACGGGCCCGTCGGCGACGTGCGCGATCCGGTGCTCTCCGGTGGTGAAGGCGTCCATGAGGTCGGCGGCGTCGGTGCCGGCACCCTTCGTGGCCCCGTCCTGGAGCACTGCCCACGACCAGTAGACGATGCCCATGGGGTCCGACTCATCGGCGACGATGTCGTGCACGTCGCCGGGTCGGGCCAGGAACAACTCCCCCGGACCGATCGGCCGCTCGGTGCCGCCGACGCGGAACGTGCCGTGTCCGGCGTAGGTGTAGCAGAGCTCGTAGCAGGAGTGCACGTGCGGGAAGTTGCGCCACGGCTCGGGGGCGTAGAAGCCCCAGTCGACGAACTCGATCCGGCGGCCGGCGAGGCGGGCCCCGACCCGTTCGGCGCGGAGCAGGCGCAGGGCCGCCCCGGAACGGCGCAGGCCGTCCGCCGTCTGGTCCGTGCCCGGGGCCCGGGCCTCGCCGCCGCCGGTGCTCACGGGCGGCGGCCGGTGGGGTCGACGCCGCGCAGGATCATGCCTTGGCCCAGGGACCACTGGTGCTCGTCGGTGGTGGGGCGGTCCTCCGGGTCGCGGTACTGCACGAGCCAGGTGACGCGCTCCTGGTCGGAGGTGTTCAGGCCGGAGCCGTGGACCGTGAGGTAGGTGAAGAACAGGACGTCGCCGGCCTCGGCGGGGCAGGGCACGGCGTCTGCCAGCGGCCACTGGTCCGGGGACAGGTGCCAGCTTCCGTCCTCGATGTGCTCCAGGGGGCCTTCGCGGTGGCTGCCGGGGACGACGCGGACGCAGCCTTGCTCTTCCGAGGCGTCGCTGAAGTGGAAGATCGCCGCCGCGACGGAATCCTTGGCGTGCGGGAAGAAGGGGTGGTCCTGGTGCATGGGGAACGGGGAGCCGTTCTCCGGCGGCTTGACGAACATCTTGGTGTGGTGGAGCTGCACGTTGGGGCTGCCGTTCAGGGCCGCGGCGGTGTCGGTGAAGCGGCGGTCGACGAGCAGCCGCGCGAAGGCGGCGGAGTGGAACTGCGTGTCGTGGCAGTGGCGCAGCCGGGTGGCGCCGGTGTGGGTGCCGGTGCCGGCGGCGGCTTCCCGGGCGCTGCCCCACGTCGGGTCCTCGGTGTCGTTGAGGCGGCCCAGGAGGTCGTGGCACTCCTGCCGCATCGCGGCGGCCTCGCCGGCGTCGAGGATCCCCTTGACGAGCAGGTAGCCGTGCTCGCGGTAGAAACGGACATCGGCGTCGGTGATCGGGTACCGCGCGGCGCTGGGGGCGGCGGTTTCGGGTGCGTCCTGGATGTGCTGTTCGGCCATGTCTCGACGGTAGGTCGGGCGGCGGCGGCCGCAGAGCGGTTCACCGGCCACGCAGGTGGGGAATCCGGACAGGCTACCGCGCCCGGTGCTGAAGGCAACCCGGCCGTCATGCCCGGCGCAGTACCCGGGGATCCGGGGGCGGCCCCAGCCGGACCGCCCCGACCGGCCGCTCCGATCGGGCATATTCGAACCCTGTCGCCCTGGCTACTGTGAATCACCGCTCGGCAGCCCGCTCCCGGCGCCGACCGCCCAGATCGGAGTATGCCGGTGCACGATGTCGCGACCTTCCCCACCAAGACCGCCGCATCGCCGGCGTCCCGGGCCGAGTGCGCCGCGCTGGACGCCGCCGACCCGCTGGCCGCGGCGCGGGCCGAGTTCGTCCTGCCGGAGGGCGTCGTCTACTTCGACGGCAACTCGCTCGGCGCGCTCCCCCGGCGCACCATGGCCGGCGTCACGCGGATGGTCGAGCAGGAGTGGGGGCAGGGGCTGATCCGCAGCTGGAACGGTGTGGACTGGTACCCGATGCCGCACACCATCGGCGAGCGGGTGGCCCCGCTCATCGGGGCCGGGCCCGGGCAGACGGTGATCTGCGACTCCGTCTCGGTCAACCTCTTCAAGATCCTGGTCAGCGCGTTGCGGATGCGCCCCGGGCGCACCGTCCTGGTCTCCGAGCTCGACATCTTCCCGACCGACCTGTACATCGCCGAGGGCGTGAACCGGTTGGTCCCGGGCACCGGACGGCGGCTGATCGGGCGGGACGGCCCGGACCTGGAGTCAGTGCTCGGCCCGGACACCGCCGCCGTGCTGCTCTCGCACGTGGACTACCGCACCGGGCGCCTGCACGACATGGCCGCGATCACCGAGCAGGTGCACCGGCACGGCGCGCTGATGGTCTGGGACCTGTGCCACTCGGTCGGCGCGCTGCCGATCGAGCTGGACGCGTGCGGCGTGGACTTCGCTGTCGGGTGCACCTACAAGTATCTCAACGGCGGCCCCGGATCCCCGGCCTTCCTCTATGCCGCGACGCGCCATCAGGACTCGATCGACCAGCCGCTGCTGGGCTGGTCGGGACACGCCGACCCGTTCGCCCTGGAACCCGGGTACACCCCGGTTCCCGGCGTGGGCCGCTTCCTGGCCGGCACCCCGCCGATGCTCAGCTTCGCCGGGCTCCTGGCCGCGTTGGAGGTGTTCGAGGACGTCGACCTGCACCAGGTGCGGGCCAAGAGCCTGGCGCTGGCCGAGCTGGTCATCGCGCGCGGCGACGAGCTGGGGCTGGACCTGGCCACGCCGCGCGAGGCCGACGCGCGCGGCAGCCACGTCACCTTCCGGCACGAGCACGGCTACCAGGTGGTGCAGGCGCTGATCGAGCGCGGGATCATCGGGGACTTCCGCGCCCCGGACCACATGCGCTTCGGGCTGACCCCGCTCTACACGAGCTTCTGCGAAGTCTGGGACGCCATGGACGAGATGGCCGACATCCTCGCCTCCCAGTCCTGGCGCCACGAGCGGTTCCAGCGGCACGGCACCGTCACCTGAACCGCCGCGGTGGCCCTGCCTGAACCGCGTGCCTGAACCGTCTCGGCGGCCCTGCCTGAACCGCCTCGGCAGCCCTGATCGACCGGTCCGACGGGGCGCCCATCCCGGGCTGGTCGAGCCCTGAGATCCACCGTTGACTGACAAGCCGGACCCGCCCGGGGCGGACTGCGAGCGGAGGCGGATGGCGATGTCGACGGCGATACCGAGGGCGGTGTCGGTGGACGGGCCCGGCCTGGAACGGGATCTGGCGGCGTGGTCGGCGGCCCCGGAGCCGGCGCGCTTCCCGTACCTGCCGGTGGTCGGCGCGTACCACGCGGTCGGCAAGCACTTCGTCGCCGCGAGCGTGCTCAAGCACCTCGACGTCGCCCGCTCCGCCCTGTCACAGACTACTGATATTCAGACCCCTGATATCGACCCGGAGACCCCGCGGCTCGCCGCCTTCCTGGACGTCCTGCTCGACAAGTTCGACGAGCGCTATGACTACCAGACCTACCTGGCCCTGAGCCTGCTGCCGATGCCCGACGGCGGCGAGTCGCCCCTTCAGGCGGCGACCGCCGGCGATGCGCAGCGACAGCACGACCGGCTGCTGGTCCAGCTCGGCACCGACGCGCTCGCCTTCGAGCTGGCCGCCTTGGACGGGGACACCGGGCTGTTCCCGCACCTGCGCCCCGATCCGCCGGTCGCAGCCAAGCGGTGCCGCCTCGGACTGCGGTCCCTGGGACCGGCGCTGGAGCGGCTGAGCCTGGCCGAGGATCTGGAGCCCGCGCTGCGGCCGGGCCGGCAGGGCGACCCGCTGTCCGCCGCGCGGCAGATCTGCGCGCGGGTGCGAGCCGACGCCTCGCCCGGGGAGCGGCGCGTCGTCGACCTGTCGGTCCTGCCGGTGTGGACCTCGCACGACGAGTACCTGTTCATCAGGGTCCTGCAAGCCTTCGAGACCCGGTTCGCCCTGCTGGCCGTGCGGCTGCGGGCGGCGTTGGCGGCGCTGGCGATCGGACGCCCGCGCACGGCCGCCGCCGAAGTCCGGAACGCGCAGGCCGGCCTGGAGGAGTCGTTCCGACTGTTCTCCCTGCTGGCGACCATGCAGGTCGCCTCGTTCCAGGAGTTCCGCCGCTACACCGAGGGCGCCAGCGCGATCCAGTCCCGCAACTACAAGCTCGTCGAATCGCTGTGCCGCATCCCCGACGAGGACCGGCTGGACTCGGCGGCGTACCGCTCGGTGCCCGAACTGCGGGAACGGGTACTCCAGGGCCAGCCGAACCTCGACGACGCGGTCTGGCTCGCCTGCCGCGCCAACGAGCTGACGCCCGCCGAACGCGAGGACGTCACCGGCGCGCTGCACGGCTTCGCCGCGCGCGTGATGCAGTGGCGGCAGACGCACTACAGCCTGGCGGTGCGGATGCTCGGCGACCGGCCGGGGACCGGGTACACCGAGGGCACGCCGTATCTGCGGCAGGCGCGTGGCATCCCGGTGTTCCAGAAGACCGACCAGAAGTCCGACCCGGGCCGCTAACGCACGTACATCAAGCCCTTCTGCAGGACGAACGCCACCGCGACCGTCCGGTTCGGGCAGTTCAGCTTGGCCAGCACCGCGCCGACGTGCCGCTTGACGCCGTGCTCGGACATGCTCAGCCGGCGGGCGATCTCCTTGTTGCTCAGGCCCTCGACCAGCAGCTCCAGGACCTCCAGCTCGCGCGGGGTGAGCAGGAACTGGCGGCGGATCGGCTCGGACTCCACTGAGCGCAGGCGCGACAGCAGTCCTCGCGCCAGCGAGGGCGGGACCGGTGCCTGGCCGCGCGCCACGCGGACCAGGGTGTCGGCCAGGGTGGCGGCGGTGAGTTCGGTTTCGAGCAGGAAGCCGTCCGCGGGCATCGCCACGGCCTGGGCCACCACCTCGTGGGTGGGCAGGTCGTAGTCGCGCAGGACCACCAGGGTCCTGGCATGGCCGCGGGCCGCGCCGGCGGCCAGGGTCTCGAAGTCGCCGTGGGGCAGCGGGGGCGAGGTCACCACGACACCGATCCGTTGGAGTTCCACCTGGGTCACCGCCTGCACCGGATCGGCGCACTCCTGGACGTGCTCCACCCCGGGGAGACGGGCGACCATCGCCGCCAGTCCTGACCGCATCAGCTCGGTGCCCGCGGCGATCAGGACACGCAAAGCGCCTCCCGCGGACGGCCCGCGGCCTGTGACACCTGCCCCGTATCGACCATGACGGACTCCTTACCGGAAATCTTCATCGACCCGGGGGCGAGGACTCGATCACGCGCCGTGAACGCGACCATTGTTACCCCCTCTCCCCCGCTTTGTCAGTACTCGAGGACGCTCCGAGGGAAATTGCCGACCCGCTCGAGCGCACCTGTCGGGGTACCCGTTCGGGGCGCCGGTGTGAGTAGCCGCTTGGGGATGTTCGGCCTTGCCGATCACTCCGTACGATGCGGAAACCGCAGGACCCAGCGACGAAGGGCAGGGTGGCGCGCATGCCGGTGCACTCCGCGCCGACCAGGTCCGAGCCGGGCGTTCCGGCGCGGCCGGTCGCCGAGATGAGCTACAACGAGCTCAACCAGATCGACCTCTTGCTCACCCTCCAGCAGCCGATCCCCGGCGCCCCGGACGCGCTGTTCTTCGTCGCCGCGCACCAGATCACGGAACTGTGGTTCAAGGTGATCGTGCACGAGCTCGACGGCGCGCGCCGAGCGATCGACGCCGACGCCCTCCCGGAGGCGCGGCGCCGGCTGGCCCGCGTGGCGCGCGGCGAGGAGGTGCTGGTGAGCCATCTGCGTGCGGTCGGGACCATCACCCCCGGCGATTTCGCGCTGCTGCGCGCGCAGTTGGGCACCTCCAGCGCCTATGAGTCGGCGCAGTTCCGCGAGATCGAGTTCGTCTCGGGCCGCAAGGACCCCCGCTTCCTGGACGGTCCGCGGGTGACCGAGGCCGAGCGCGTCCGGTTGACCGCCCGGCTGGCGGAGCCCTCGCTGGCCGATGCCTTGGAGGCGCTGCTGGACCGGCGCGGCCGGCCCGATCTCGCGCGGGTGATCGCCGGGGACGCCGATCCCGAGCTCGGCGCGCTGATCGAGGCGCTGATCGAGCACGACGAGGGCTTCGCGCGCTGGCGGCACGGCCACGCGCTGATGACCGAGCGGATCATCGGCTACCGCGACGGCACCGGCGGGACCGGCGGCGTGGACTATCTGCGCGCCACCGTCGGCGAGCGCTTCTTTCCGCAGCTGTGGGCGGCGCGCTCCGCGGTCTATGACTCCTGACATAAGAACCCTGTTTTTTTGAGGCGCCCCCAAGGCGGCACCAAGGCACCACCAAGGCACCACCGACACGGATAGGTGAGGCGAAAGCCGATGAGCGACACCCCCGCCGGCACCCTCGGCGACCTCCCCGACCTGGCCGCGGACAAGCACGGGCAGACCGCGTTCCTGTGCGACCAGCCCTGGCTCGGGTACGGCGGGCCGGTGCTGGACGTCGCCGGCTTCGCGCACGCCGTCCACGACTACGCTGACCGCTTCTGGGCCGCCGGGATCCGCGCCGGGGACACGGTGGTCGTGGTGCAGCGCAACCACATCGAAGTGCAGGCGCTGGCGTGCGGGCTGAACCGGATCGGCGCGCTGCCGGTGCTGCTGTCGGTCGGCATCGAGCCGGAGGAGATCGTCGAGTGCGCGGGCCGGCTGGAACAGCCCTATCTCGCCGTCGACGCGGTCGGGGCGGCGCGGCTGGCCGGGCAGACCGCGGCGCTCCAGGGGCTGACCAAGCGGATCCTGTTCCTCACCGAGGGCGGGAACCCGGAGGCACCCGCAAACGAGGCCGCGTCGGCCGAACCGTCCTGGGCCGCGCCGACCGGGGACCGCCAGACGCACCGGCCCTCGCCCCGCGGCGAGGACGACTGGGCGGTGATCACCCATACCTCCGGGACCACCAGCGTCCCCAAGCTCGCCGCGCACTCGACCCGGTCGCTGTACGGCGTGGTCCGCGCCCAGATCGCCGCCTCCCGCGCCTTCGGCCAGGTCGGGCTGTCCGCCAAGCACCTGTCCTTCGTGCACGCCCGGACCTGCTCGATCGTGCTGGCCTTCCTGGAGGTGGCGATGCCGATCCTGGCGATCGGCGACGCCCGGCCCGAGCCGGTCCGGCAGCTGATGCTGGAGCACCGGCCGGACTCGCTGGAGACGCACCCGAACGTGTTCATCCGGTGGGAGCCGGTGGCCGCGCACCCGTCGCGGCCGTTCAGCTCGGTGACCCGGTTCGTCAGCACCTTCGACGCGATCCACCCCCGGACCGTCAAGGCCCTGCTGGCCGGCTCGGACCAGCCCGGCGCCAACTACATCCAGGCCTACGGCCAGACCGAGACCGGCGGCGTGACGGCCCGGCTGGTGACCCGGGACGAGGCGGCCGCCTACCGGCCGCGCAACGTCGGCTCCGCGATCGAGGGCTCCTCGGTGCTGGTGGCCGCCGAGGACGGCTCGCCGGTGCCCGCCGGCCAGGCCGGCGCCATCTTCAGCAAGACCATCGGCCGCTTCCGCGGCTACATCGGCGCCGAATCCCCGGTGGACGAACAGTGGTGGCCGATGGGCGACATCGGCCGGATCAACCCCGACGGCTCCCTGGAGCTGCTGGACCGGCTCGTGGACCACGCCGAGGGCACCGACAGCTTCCTGGAGGTCGAGGACACGGTCCTGGACCGGCTGCCGGAGCTGATCGAGCTGGTGATGCTGAAGGAGGTCGGCGGGCACGACGTCGTCGCGGTGGCCTGTCCGCGCGAGGGCGAGGCCCTGGATCCCGGCCGGCTGCTGGCGGCGCTGCGCGAGACCAGTCTCGGCGCGGTCCCGGTGTACGTCATGGACTTCGACGAGCTGCCGCTCACCGGCTCCTACAAGGTGCGCCGCCTGCTGCTGCGCTCCCGCCTGGTCGCCTCGGGCGCCGCGCCCACGGTCGGGGTGGACGCGTGAGCCACCTGTGGCAGCTCTTCACGGACGCCGCCGAGCACGGCCGGTCCTTGTCCCTGCCGATGCAGGAGGGGCAGCCGGAGTTCACGCTCGCCGAGCTCCTGGAACGCGCCGAGCGGACCGCCGGTGATGTGATCGAGCGGACCGGGGCCCGGACCCGGACCGGCACGCCGCGGCGTCTCGGGGTCCTGATGAACAACGGCGAGCCGTGGGTTCGCAGTGCCCTGATGGCGTTCCGGCTGGACGCGGCGGTCGTCCCGCTTCCGCTGCCGGTCGGTTTCGTCGGCGCCGAGGCCTACACCGCGCACCTGCGGCGAATCGCGGACAGCGCGCAGTTGGACGCGATCCTCATCGACGACAGCCTGGGACCGGCCATCGCCCGGCGGGTCGCGAGCTCGCTGCCGGACATCGTGTTCATCGATGTGACCGAGCCCGGCCCGGGGCAAGAATTGGGGCAGGCATTGAAGCCGCCGGACTTCGCCAATGCGGACTCGACACTCGCGGTGATCCAGTACACCTCCGGCAGCACCTCGGCCCCCAAAGGCGTCACGCTGACGCACGCGAACGTGACCGCGGGCCTGGCGGGCGTGACCGGCGGCCTGGGCTTCACCGACGAGGACTGCTTCGGCGTGTGGATCCCGATGTTCCACGACATGGGCCTGTTCACGGTGCTCAGCAGTCTGGCCCGGGGCAACTCGGTCTGCCTGTGGCGGCCGCGGGACTTCGTGCGCCGTCCGATGCTCTGGCTCGACAGCTTCGCGAAGTCCTCGGCCACGGTGATGGCGGCGCCGAACTTCTGCTACGACCTGCTGGTCGCCGCGGTGCGCCAGGATCCGCCGGCGGAGCTGGACCTGGCGAAGTGGCGGGTGGCGTGCAACGGCGCCGAGCCGGTGCAGCGGCGCACGGTCGAGGCGTTCCAGGAGGCGTTCGCGCCGTACGGATTCCGGGCCGCGACCATGGAGCCGGTCTACGGGATGGCGGAGGCCACGCTGATCGTCTCGGCCAGCGACCTGTCGGCCCCTTGGCGCGCGCTGAGCGTGGACCGGGACCGGCTGCAGATCGGCGACGCGGTCCTGATGCTGCCGGACGACGCGGCCGGCGCGCGCCCGGTCGTCTCGTGCGGGAAGGCCGCGCCGGGACTGCGGCTGCGGATCTCGGCGGCGGACGGCTCGGTGGTGGACGGCTCGGCGCGGATTGTCACCGACCAGGTCGGCGAGGTTCAGCTCAGCGGACCGGCCGTGACCGGCGGCTACCTGAACCTGCCCGCCGAGCAGCAGCCGTTCACCGCCGACGGCTGGCTGCGCACCGGCGACCTGGGCTTCCTGCACGACGGCGAGCTCTACCTCGTCGGCCGGGTCAAGGACATGATCACCGTGCGCGGCCAGAACTTCTACGCCGAGGACGTCGAGGAGATCGTCCGCACCACGCTGGCCGCCGAGCAGCCGGGCGCGGGCGTCCTGCGCAGCGCCGCGATCCCGTGGACCCTCGATGCGGCCGCCGGCGGCGAGGTCGAGCGCATGGTCGTGCTCTGGGAGACGGCGCTGGCCGGGCCGGAGTCCGAACGGCTCGCACGCCTGGCCGCCGACCAGGTCCGGCACCAGCTCGGCCTGGACGAGGTGTCCGTGGTCCCGGTGCCCACGGCCGCGATCCCGCACACGACGTCCGGCAAGGTCCAGCGCCACGGGGCGCTCGGCCTCTACCGGAGCCTGGCCGACGACGCGACGAAGGGGTGACGCCATGATCGGCTCGCCGGAGGACACCGACCATCTCGCCGTGGTGTGCGCGGCGCTGGCCGCGGAGGCCGACCCGGACCTGGAGGGGATCGACCCGGACTGGCAGCTGACCATGATCCCCGGGCTGGAGTCGGTCAAGGCCCTGCGGGCCGTGGTGCGGATCGAGGACGCCTGCGGGATCGCGATCCCCGACGACTTCCTGTTCGAGACGAACACCGTGCGGCAGCTCGCCGACCTGGTGGCGCGGCTCGTGGAGAAGTCCCGGTGACGCCGTCGCGGCTGGAACCGATCGAACGGTTCGAGCGGGTCCCGAGCGAGTTCGCCCGGTACGCCGTAGACCTGGAGGCCGCCGCGAGACTGCTCGGGCTGAGCACCGAGCGGACGGCCGAACTGGCTCCGGAGGCGCTGCCGCACGAGACCGACCCCGAGCGCGGGCCGATGTTCGACTACGTGGACGTCATGAACCTGGCGCTGTTCGCGGGCACGTCGCGCGACAGCATCCCCGAACTCGCGCTGCGCTTCCTGCTGCGGTTCGCCTCCGGCGCGCGGCCGAGTTGGTACGAGCCGCGGCATTGGTTGGTGCGGGTGCGCGCGCCGCGTGAGGAGTGCGAAGCCGTGCGGCTGCTGCGCCCCGATCTGGCCGCGCCCGGCGTCGAGGAGATCGACCCGCGGGATCTGCCGGTCGCGACGGCCACGGCCGCGAAGGCCGCGGTCGAGCCGCCGGGCTACGAGGTAGCCGTACGCCTGACCGGCGCCGAGGCGACGGTCGGCGAGCCGGAGGTCCAGGCGATCTACGACGACATGCTGGAGTCCTTGTTGTCCGGCACGGTGGTCTACCAATCCGTCAGCGAAGAGCTGCGCATGCTGCACGAGCGCGCGTGGGATCTCGGCATGGCCGATTGTGTGGTGGTCAGCAGGCTGCTGGCGCAGCGGCTGCGGGAGGCCGGCTATCAGGCACGCGCCCGACGCGGCTATCTGCTCGGGCTGGTCGGCAGCGACCACTCCTGGTGCGAGTACTTCGAGGACGGCCGCTGGAAGACCCTCGACCTGGTGTTCGCGTTCCTCGCCGGCGGAGCGGGGCACCGCCGGATCCAGGCCTCGCCGGAGTTCGCCGCCGCGTGCCGGGGCGGACGCTTCAACCGGCTGCTGCCCTGCGAGTCCGAGGAAGCCAGCGCCCTGATCCTGTCCGGCGGCGAGCCGGCGCCGCCGTGGGCTCTGGCCGGTGTGAGCGCACACCCCTGGGAGTCGTGATGGACGAGGTCCGGATCAAGCAGGCGCGCGAGATCGTGCGCGAGAACCTCGACCACCCGGCGCTGCTCGACCAGATCACCGACGAGGAGGACCTGGTCACCGCCGGGGTCAACTCCGGGGAGATCATCCGGGTCGCGCTGGGCTGCGAGAACCACCTGGACCGGCCGCTGACCGACCTCGAGCTGAGCCGGATCACCTCGGTGCGCTCGGTCGCCAACCTGCTGGCGCAGGACTCTGATTCTGTTACGCCGTTGGAAACAGGGGCCTGAGATGTGGCTCACGGATGTGCTGGACCGCAATCGCGTACGGTATCCCGACCGCGTCGCTCTGCGCGACCGCCGACGCGAGGTCAGCTGGACCGCGCTGTACGCCGAGATCGGCGCGTTCGCCCGGGAGCTGACGCGCAGCGTGCCGACCGGCAGCCGGATCGCCATCCTCAGCGGCAACAGGCTGGAGATGATCGAGGCGTATCTGGCCTGTGCCGCCGCGGGAGTGATCGCGGTGCCGGTCAATCCGGCGCTGACCGCTCCGGAACTGGCCGGGATCCTGGAGGGCGTCGAGCCGGCACTGGCCGTGGCCGACGAGGCGGGGCGGACTCGGCTGGCCACCGAGCATCCGGGCCTGAAAACCGTGGCGATCGAGCAGGTGGCCCAGTTCGCGGCGGCGGAGGCGGAGGCCGACTCGCTTCAGGCTGCTGATCCACTGCCGCGCGCCGGCTCCCTCACCGAGCCGTTCGCGATCATGCACACGTCCGCCACCACCGGGCGCCCCAAAGGTGTCGTCGTCGATCAGCGGTCTGTGCAACTCAAAGCTCTGTCTTGGCTCGCTGAAGTCCAGTGCGGTCCGGACACCGTGTTCCTCGACGCGTGCCCGCTCTTCCACGGCAGCGTCGTCAATGCCCTGGCTTACCTCGGGGCGGGCGCCACCTTGTGCGTGCTGGACGAGTTCACCCCGCAAGGGTGTCTGAGAGCGTTGGAAGAGTGGCGGGTCCAGCACGTCCTGGTCGTACCCTCGATGGTCCGGCTGCTCCTGGAAACCAGGGCGCTGGCCACGACCGAGCTGTCGGCGCTGGACCTCGTCGTGCACGCGGCCGCGCCGATGCCGGCAGAACTGGCCGAGCGGGCCGCGACCGCGCTCGGCGCCGGCCTGATGGCGGTCTACGGCATCACCGAGGGCGGAGGACCCAGCCTGGCGCTGGAGCCCGGCGACCGGCCGGGTCCGGCTCCGGTGACCGGCGCGGCGTGCGTCGGGCTGCCGATGCTCGGCGTCAGCGCGCGGATCGCCCGGGAGGACGGGAGCCAGGCCGAAGCAGGCGAGATCGGCGAGCTGTGGCTCGGCGGGGACGGCCTGATGCTCGAGTACTGGCGCGACCCCGAGGCCACCGCCGCGGTCCTGCGCGACGGCTGGCTGCGCACCCGCGACCTGGGCTGCCGGGACGCCGCGGGCCTGATCTGGCTGGTGGACCGGCGCAACGACCTGATCCTGCGCGGCGGCCAGAACGTCTACCCCGCCGAGATCGAGGCGGTGCTGCGGATGAGCCCGCAGGTGGCCGACGCCGCGGTGGTGCCGGTGCCCTCGGCGGTCTGGGGACAGGCGCCGTTCGCCTTCGTCCAGCCCAGCGTGCCGGGCGCCTTCGACGAGGCCGCCCTGCTCGCGCTGTGCGTCGCGCGGCTGGCCAGCTACAAGCGGCCGGTGCGTTTCGTCGCGGTGGACACCATCGCGCGCAGCCCCGCCGGGAAGATCCTGCGCGGCCGGCTGCGGCAGCAGGCCGAAGCCCTGTCCGCACCGACAACGACATCGACGACACCGACGACACCGACCCCGACAGCAGGCCCCTGATGACCGAGACGACCCTCGCCGACACCGACTGGACCGCCCCGCTCGGCGGCTCGGCCGTGCTGGCCGCCGACTACGACAGCCACGACCAGCAGCTGCTTCGGCTCTACGCGCTGGGCAAGCAGCGCCAGTGGAACTCCGACTCCCGGCTGGACTGGAGCCTGCCGGTCGATCCGGACAACCCGCTGGGCATGCCGGACAGCTTCGTGTGGATCGCCGGGTCGGAGCTGTGGGACCGGTTGCCGCCGGCCGAGCACAGCGTGCTGCGCCGGCACGCGGCCGCCTGGGCCAGCTCGCAGCTGCTGCACGGCGAGCAGTTCAGCCTGGTCGCGGTCAGCAAGATCGCGCAGAGCGCGCCGGAGGCGGACGCGAAGCTGTTCGCGGCCACGCAGATCATGGACGAGGCCCGGCACACCGAGGTGGTCAACCGGCTGCTGACCGAGAAGATCGGCCTGCGCTACGGGCTCACCGGCTCGCTGGCCGGGCTGTTCGACAACGTGGTGCGGGACGCGCGCTGGGACTTCTGCGCGCTCGGCGTGCAGGTCGTGCTGGAGAACCTGGCCCTGGCCACGCTCACCGTGCAGCGGGACCGCACCCGGATTCCGCTGATCAGATCCCTGACCACTTATGTGATGCAGGACGAGGCGCGGCACGTGGCCTTCGGCCGGATCATGCTGCGCCGCACCTACCGCGACCTGACCTCCGCCGAGCTGCGCGAGCGGGAGGAGTTCGTGGTCGAGTCCTGCTGGTCGCTGCGCGAGGGCTTCGTCGGCGAGGCGATCTGGAACACCCTCGACTACGGCGCCCAGGAATGCATCGCCATCGCCCGTACCTCCCCGGCGCTGCGCCAGTACCGGCGGCGGCTGTTCATGCGGATCGTGCCCGCGCTGCGCGACATCGGGCTGTTCGGGCCGGCCGTCCGGGACGCGCTGGAGAAGATGGGCGTCCTGGGCTTCGCAGAGCTCGAAGAATCCCCGGCCGACTCGCTGGACGCCCTGGACGCCGCCGCCGAGGAGCTGGACCGCAGCGAGCGCGCCGCGCGGCAGGCCGAGATCGAGCAGATCGCCGCGCTCGGGGCCGCCGAAACCCCCGAAGCCCCCGAGGACGTCAGGACTCGCCAGACCCGCGAAGATCCCTCCGACCAGGAGCCCAGAAGATGACCACCTCCGCCGCCGTCGCGGATCAGGCCTCCCCCTCCCCCTTCAGCGAACGCACCGCCCGGCGGGCCGTCTGGCTGGTGCTGAGCGCGACCTTCGTCGTCTCCGCCGACATCTCGATCGTCGCCGTCGCCGCCCCGCCGATCCAGCGCGGCCTGCACGCCAGCTCCGGGGACATCGAACTGACCGTGGCCGCCTACCAGATCGCCTACGCGGCGCTGCTGATCACCGGCGGCCGGCTCGGCGACATCTTCGGCCGGCGCGCGCTGTTCACGTGGGCGTTCGCAGGGTTCGTCATCACCTCCGCGGCCTGCGGCCTGGCCACCTCCCCGGGCCAGCTGGTGGCCTTCCGGGCCTTGCAGGGGGTGACCGCAGCGATGCTCTCGCCGCAGGTGATGGCGACCATCCAGATCATGCTGCCGCCGGAGAAGCGGGCCGCCGCGTTCGGCGCGCAGGGCGCGATGCTCAGCCTGGCCACGGTCATCGGGCCGGTGTTCGCCGGGCTGCTGTACTCCGGGAACATCATGGGCCTGTCCTGGCGGCCGATCTTCCTGGTGAACGTGCCGTTCGGGCTGGCCGCGATCTGGCTCGGGCGGCGCTACCTGCCCACGCTGCGCAACCCCGACGCCAAGCGGCTCGACATCACCGGCACCTGCCTGGTCGTGCTTGCTCTGGCCGCGCTGATGACGCCGTTGTCGCTGGGCGAGCAGTACCACTGGCCGCTGTGGTGCTGGCTGAGCCTGGCCGCCTCGCCGCTGCTGATCCTGGCGTTCCTGAAGTCGCAGCAGGTCCAGGAGCAACGCGGCGGCTCGCCGCTGCTGCCGCCGGACCTGTGGCGGGACCGGGCGTTCCGCACCGGGGTCATGCTCTTCCTGCTGGCATTCAGCGGAGTCGTGGCCTTCTTCCTGTACTACTTCACGCTGATCCAGACCGCGTACAACGTCTCCACGCTGTGGGCGGCGGTCACCACCGTCCCGGTCGGCATCGGCACCATCGCGCTGTCCGCGGCCTCGGGCCGCCTGGTGCGCGCCTGGGGAGGACGCCGCGTCGCCTCGGTCGGGGCGGTGGTGTGCTGCCTGGGGGCGCTGTCGATGTTCGTGCCGGTGGTGCTGGCCACGGACTCCTCGCTGGCCCTGTGGTCGATTCCCTCGCAGCTGGTGCTGGGGTCCGGGATCGGCATGCTGTTCGCGCCGCTGCTGTCGGTGGTGCTGGCCGGGATCCGCAGCACGCACGCCGGCGCCGCCGCCGGGCTGCTGGTCACGATGCAGATCGCGGGCGGGGCGCTCGGGGTCAGCGCGATGGGGGTGCTGTTCAATTCGCGGCTGCCCGGCGGGTCGACGGACAACGCGACGCACGGGCAGCTTTCTTCGGCGATGGTCCACGCCATGCTCTACGACCCGTTCTCGTTCCTGGCGGCGCTGCTGATCATTCTGATTCTGCCCAAGTCCATCCGGGCCGCCGGTCGAGCCGCGGGAGCCGCACATGCCTGAACTGCCCGAGATGCCAGAGATGCCTGAAATGCCTAAGCCGCCCACCGAGCTGCCGCCGGTCACGCCTGAAGGGCTGCCCACCACACATCGCGGATTGCTCGACGCCATCATCGACGGCACCGCTCCCCGCCGCGCAGCCGTCGAAAGGCTCGCCCTCCCCGGCCTGGACACCTGGTCCCCCGGGCATGCCAGCGCCCTGATCGAGGTCGGTCCCGAGGTCACGTTCGGCGGCGGGTTCGTCTTCGGCGGCTATCTGTCCTGCCTGGTCGATCTGTACGCCGGGTTCGCGGCGATGACCGTGCTGCCGGACGACCAGGTCTTCCTGACCGTGCAGCTCGACACGACGTTCCACGCGCCGGTCGCACCCGGCCCCGTGGCCATCGAGGCGACCGTCGCGGAACTCACGTCCCGGCGCGCGGTCGTCACGATCCAGATCAGCCAGCACGGCAAACCCGCCGTCACGGCCACGGCGACCCAACTGCTCATCAAACCGCAGCCACCCAAAGGAGAGACTGTGGACGCCAACCAGCCCGCCGCCCCCGTCTACGCCGGCACCTACGTCGACCGCATCCTGGAGGTCTTCGCCGAGCACCCCGAGCGGGAGGCCTTCGTCCACGGCGAGCGGCGCGTCTCCTACGACGAGGCTCGGCGCGCGGTCCACCGGCTCGCCGCCGCGCTGCGGCTGCGCGGGCTGGGCAAGGGCCAGACCGTGGCGCTGTTCGTCGGCAGCCGTCCGGAGTCGGTGCTGATCCAGCTGGCGGTGCACCTGGCCGGCTGCCGCCTGGTGTTCGTCGCGCCCGAACCGGCCGTCCCGGAGCAGGGTGCGTTCCTGGCGCGTGCCGAGGCCGACGCGCTGGTCATCGATCCGGGCATCGAGCGCGCTGTGCGACTCGCGAGTCTGCACGGGCCGCGCGTGGTCCTCACAGCCGGTCCGGGAGGTTCAGACACAGATCCAGCCCTCGGCGAGGACCTGCTCGCCCTGGCCGACGCCCAGCCCGACGAGCCGCTGACGGACCCGGCGCAGCAGACCGACATCTCCACCATCTTCTACACCGGCGGCACCACCGGCCGGCCCAAACTGGTGCTGCACAAGCACAGCTACTACTTCGCGCTGATCCCGGCCAGCGAGCGCCGCAAGGCCGAACTCCCCATCCCGCACCGCTTCCTGATCTGCACCCCGGCCAGCCACACCAGCGGCCACATCGCGGCGATCCTGACCATGCTGGCCGGCGGCACCGTGCTGCTGATGGACGCCTTCGACGCCGGCGAGGCCGTCGCGATCATGCAACGCGAGCACGCCACCAGCCTGGGTGTCGTCCCGCCGATGCTGGGCGAGATCCTGGACCACCCGACCTGCCCGGCCGACGGCTTCCCGGACCTGGTCCGCATCCACTACGGCGGCGCGCCCACGACGCCGGCCAGGATCCGCCAGGCCCTGGAACGCTTCGGCCCGGTCCTGCGCCAGGCCTACGGCCTCACCGAGATCCCGGTGATCGCCTTCCTCGAACCGGCCGACCACGACCCCGCCGTCCCCGGCCGCCTCGGCTCCTGCGGCAAGCCGCTGCCGTTCCTGGCCGACCGCGCGGAGATCTCCCTGCGCGACGAGAAGGGCGAGGAGGTGGCGCAAGGCGAGATCGGCGAGGTCTGCGTCCAGGGCCCGCTGGTCATGGCCGAGTACCTGGGCGACCCCGAACTCACCGCGCAGGCCCTGGCCGACGGCTGGCTGCACACCGGCGACCTCGGCTTCTTCGACGGCGAGGGCTACCTGCACCTGGTGGACCGGCTCAAGGACGTCATCGTCACCGGGCAGACCTCTGACAACGTCTTCTCGGTCCTGCTGGAGGACGTGCTGACCAAGGCCCCAGGCGTCCTCGGTGCGGCCGTGGTCGGGCTGCCGGACGAGGCCTGGGGCGAGGCCGTCCACGTCGCCTGCGTCGTGGACGGCAAGACCCCGGTCGACCCGGCCGACCTGCGCAAGCGCGCGGTGGAGGAACTCGGGCCGCTGTACGAGCCGAAGTCGATCACCTTCGTCGACGCGCTGCCGTGGACGGCGATCGGGAAGATCGACAAGAAGGCGGTGCGGGAGATGTTGGCGCGGGGGCAGGGCTGAGCCGGCCGGGACCGGCTAGTCCTTCCGACCCTGCGTCCACAGAACCAGGTCCTTGACGATCTGCTCGTCGACGGCGCCCGGGCCGCCGAACACCGAGATATGCCCGGCGTCGCCGTACACCTCTTCGACCTCGTCGCGCAGATCGGACATGAGCCAGGGCGAACCGTCGGCCAGGCGCGGGTCCGCCAAGACCAGGGGCTGGCCGGCGTTGGCCATGAAGGCGCCGCCGGTGAGGGCGTCCGGGAAGCTGGTGCCGCTGGCCACGCCCATCTGCTTGGGCGCGTAGTTGGCGTTGATGGCGTCGAAGACCAGATGCGAGGTCGCGTAGCGGTCCGCGCCGTGCAGGTCGGTGAGGGGGATGTGCGCCAGGTTCGCGTCCGCCCGCACTGCGGTCGCGGCCGGGCCGCCGACCGCGGTGACGGACTTGTGCCCGGCTACGAGCGCCGCTGTCTGCGGGTCGAGGACCGGACCGTTCGACAGGACGATCGCAGTGTGTTCCTTCGCCGCGAGCGGACCGGCGGTCAGCGCGTCGGGGAAGCTCGCGCCGTCGGCCACGACGATGTCCGCCGCCGACCCGATGTGGGCGGCGATGCGGCGGGCGGTGTCGAAGCGGTCGACGCCGCCGATGCGCTCGACGTGCACCGTGGACGGCAGCTGCGCGAGTACCGCGTCGGAGACCGCGGACGTGCCGCCGAGGACGTAGACCGTCTTGCCTCCGCCGGCCAGCACGCGGTTGATCTCGGCGAGGGTGGCGGCGTCGAGCTTGTGCGGGTCCGTCAGCAACAGCGGACCATGGACGTGCGCGGCGAGCGGGACTCCGGCCAGCGCGTCCGGGAAACCCAGTCCGCTGGCCAGGACCACGGCGCCGGCGGACCCGGCGGACCACTGCGCCTGCGAGACGGCGACGGCCGTGGAGTAGCGGTCGGAGCCGGCGATGCGGTGGACGGTGACGACGGGCTGTGCCGGCGGGACGGCGGGCGGCGGCACGGTGACGGAGACGTCCGCGTGCGCGGTGCCTGCTGGTGGGCATAGCTCGCGCTGACGCCGTCGACGACCGAGTCGGAGGTCCCGGTGAGGTGGATCGCTCCGACCTGGCAGCATCGGCCTCCGTCCTGATGCAGAACGATCCGCTGCGAGTCCACGACGTGGATCTCGTCGCCGCCCAGCGGCTGGCCGTAGGGCATGGCCAGCGCGCCGTCGATCTCCACATCGTGCTGACCGGTGACGGTGACCCAGGAAGACCAGCCTCCGCTCTTGATGGTGATCGGCAGACCGGGAGTCCCGGAGCGGGTGACGTCCACCGCGCCGATCTTCTGCCCCCAGATGACGACCGTCCCGCCGGGCACCAGCAGCGACGACGCCATGGCGGCGTGCACGCTGCACAACGGCGCCGCCTGTACGAGGCCAGAGTTGCCGTCGTTGCAGGCCGCGGTGTCGGCATCGACATACAGAGTCGCGGGAGCATCATCGGCACGCGCGGCCGGGATCGCGAGGATCGCGCCACCGAAGGTGGACAGGACGGCCGCCGCCGCCAGGCCTACGTGCCGATTCCGCATAGTGGATCCCCCCGAGTCGGGCCGCAAAAGTGGTTGATCATATCGGGCCCGACCCGGGTTGTCTCCGTGCTAGCCGAACGTGAACGAGTAGGCGCTCAACCCCGGCGACAGCGTGATCGTCACAGTGCTGCGTTCCGAGTCGCTTCGATCCACGACGGTGTAAATGTCCGGGGCGCCGGACACCGGATAGCTCGTGCTCTTCCCGTCGACCGTGGCGGTGATCGTGCCGGTGCCGCCGATGTCGAGGTAGACCTTTGCGGCGTTGAAGTTCAGGCGGATGCCGGCGTTCTGGCCGGATGTCAGGGACTGCGCGGCCACGGTCCAGGTGCCGGTCAGGGCGAAGGCGTCGTCGGGGAGGTCGGCCGGGTAGGCGTAGGTCTGCGTTCCGGATTGGAAGGTGCCGGACTTGCCCGGTGCGAAGTTGTTCGCGCGCTCGGCGCCCAGGTAGGTCTCGGGGGTCTGGCTCTGGTCCGTGGGGGTCGTGTCCGGGACGTCGGTGGCCGGCGGGAGGGCGAGGCCGGCGGGATGCGCGGCGGTGAGAAGCTTGCGGATCAGCGATTCGGTGTTCGAGTAGGCGCCCTCGCCGATCGAGGCGAAGCGGACCTCGCCGGTGGAGTCGATGAGGTAGTCGGCGGGCCAGGATTCGTTGCCGAAGGCGTTCCAGGTCGTGTACTTGCTGTCCAGGGCGACCGGATACGTGATGCCCAGGCGCTTCGCACCGGCCGCGACGTCGCCGGGGTCGGCCTCGAAGGTGTACTCGGGGGTCTGCACGCCGATCACCACCAGGCCGTCGGCGGCGTAGTCGGTGTACCAGGCCTGCACATGCTTGATGGCGCGCTGGCAGTTGATGCACGAGTAGGCCCAGAAGTCGACCAGGACCACCTTGCCCTGCAGCTCGGCCGGGGTGAGCGCGGTGTTTCCCCGCGTGTTGAACCACTGCTGGATGCCGGTGATCGCCGGCGCCTTGCCGCAGTCGCCCAACGTGCTCATCTCCGACTGCGCACACTTCGCGAGGGCCTGGGGCCCGGCCGGGGCCAGCGCGTGTGAGGCCCCTGACTTGTCCAGCGCGGCGTTCAGGTTCGAGGTGTAGTCGGGCACGGCGCGCTGCAAGGCGTCGGTGACGTTGAACGTCAGCGCCACAGCCAGCGCGATGACGACGACGCCCGCCGTGATGCGCACCCCCCGCTGCCGGTTGCGGAAAGCCCGAACCCGCTCGGCCACCCGCCGCCCGGCCAGCGCGAAGGCCAGCAGCGGAATCGCGGTGCCGACCGCGAACGCGACGGTGAGCGCGACCGTCCCGACCCCGATCCGGCCCGAGGCACCGGCGACGGTGATGGCCGCCAGCACCGGCCCCGCGCAGGGCACGTACACGGCTCCGAGCGCCAGCCCGAGCACGAAGCCGCCGTGCTCATCGGTGACACGGCGCTGCGGGATGCGCGAGAACGGCCGCTCCAGCAGGTCTTCCACACGCTGGTTCATCATGGCGATGCCCAGCAGCACCAACACGACCAGACCGGCCCACCGGATGATGTCCTTGGGCAGCGGCAGGGCGCTCAGCACCAGGGTGCCCAGGAGCGTGAAGACGCTGAAGCTCAGGACGAGCCCGGCCACGATCAGATACGGACGCCGACTGCCGCGCCGCGGCGAAGGCGATTCCGCCTCCCCCGCACGACCGGCGGCACCGCCGGTGAAGAACAAAACGGGCAACATCGGCAGAACGCATGGCGAGATGCCGGTGATGAGGCCGCCGACAAGCCCGATCAGAACCAGAGTGAGCACGCCATCATCGTGCATGGGAAAACTGAGGTCCGCCTGACCAGTCGGGCTCCGTCACCGATCCGTAAGAAGGCCTGCGCGACCGGTGAACATCACTTCCGAGGCGCCGGCGCCGGCCGGTCGTCGGAAACCGGCCGACCGGACATGATGCGGCCCAACCCGCCGGTGAGCAGTTCCCGGCGCGAGGGCAGTTCCCGGTAGAACAACCAGGGATCGAGCCCGATCCTTCTGGCCTGCTTCCAGAACCGGCGGTGCTCCCGCGCCGCGTACACCGCTCCGCCGACTGCGACGACCCCGAGGGCGAGTACCAGCAACCACGGCGCACCGATCGCGGCGGTCACGGCACACACCAGCACCGTGACCGTCAGAACCGCGACCATCTGATGCAGGAACGCCACCTCGCGACGTGCGCTTCGCAGAAGCTTGATATCCACTTCGCCCCTCCCCGTGAACGTCTGCGCTTCAGTGTGGGCGCAGGCGACGACTCTCACAAGACAGCGCGTACGGCTCCCCGGACCATCCGGCGAGCCGCACGCACCTGCCCTCCTCAGACCGACAAGAGCATCAGTCCATGGCGTTCGCCGTGACCGTCGCCGGGTTGTTCAGGTTCCCGGTCAGCGGCAGGCTTCGCGAGCCGTCTCCGACCAGGATCTGGTACGTGCCGGCCGACGCGATCCAGTTGCTCGACGTCGTGTCCCAGTGCGCCAGATCGTGGGCCGACACCGTGAACGTCGCGGTGCCCGATGCGCCGGGGTTCAGCGTGATCCGCTGGAATCCCTTCAGCTGGTGCGGCGGCTCGCCGGCCGATGCCGGGTCGCCGACATACAGCTGTGCCACCTCCGTCCCGGCGCGGCTTCCGGTGTTCGTGACCGTCGCGGTCACCGTTGCCTGGCCGTTGTTCAGCGCCCCGATCTGCAGGTTGCTGAAGGAGAACGTCGTGTACGACAGCCCGAAGCCGAACGGGAACAGCGGCGCGACGTTGTTCTGGTCGTACCACCGGTACCCGACGTCGAGTCCCTCGGAGTACTGCACCGTGCCGTTGACGCCCGGCCACTGCGCCGTCGTGCTTGCCGGTACCTGCGTCAGCGAGGTCGGGAAGGTGATCGGCAGGTGCCCGGAGGGGTTCACGTCGCCGAACAGCAGCGCCGCGATCGCCTGGCCGAACTCCTGTCCCTGGTAGAACGTCTCGAAGACGCCCGCCACCTGGTTCAGCCAGGGCATCATGATCGCCGAGTTGTCGCTGAGCACGACGATCGTGTGCGGGTTGGCCGCGGCGACCGCCGAGATCAGGGCGTCCTGGTTGTTCGGCAGGTTCAGCGTGGTGGTGTCGGACTCCTCGTGGCCGTAGTTGTCGTCGGCGAACACGATCGCCACGTTCGAGGACTGCGCGAGCGCGACCGCCGAGGCCTGGTTGGTGCCGTCGTCGTAGGCGACCTTGACGTTCGTCCCGGCCGTCCGCTGCTGGATCCCGTACAGCGGGTTGTAGGTGCCCGTGCTGGTCGCGCTCCCGCTGCCGCCGCCCCCGGTGATCACACCGGCGCCGGCGTTGGTGCCGATGACCGCCACCGACTCGCTGCCCTTCGGGTCCAGCGGCAGGACGCCGTTGTTCTTCAGCAGCACCGAGCCTTCCTCGTCGCCCTGCAACGCCACCGCGCGGTGCGCCGGGGTGGCGACGATGGCGGTCGTCGAACCGCTCGGCGCCTTGTCGAACATGCCGAAGCGGAACATCTGCGTCAGCACCCGGGACACCATGGTGTCGAACGTGGCCTGCGTGACCTGGCCGGCGGCGACCGCCTGCTCCAGCGAGGCGGCGAAGAAGCCGCCGAAGGGCATCTCGACCGTCTCCCCGGCGTTGGCCGACGGCACGGTGGAGTGGATCCCGCCCCAGTCCGAGGTGATGAAGCCCTGGAACCCGGCCTGCTGGTACATCGGGATGTTCTCCACGGCGGGGTTCTGGCAGGAGTAGTTGCCGTTCACCATGCTGTACCCGCACATCAGCGCCGCCGCGCCGCCCTTCTCGATGGCGGTCTGGAAGCCCGGCAGGTACATCTCCTGCAGCGTGCGGGTGTCGATGATCTCGTTGCCGGGCGCCGAGGGCTGCTCGATGTTGTACGCGGCCGCGTGCTTGACCTCGGCCATCACGCCCTGGCTCTGCATGCCCTGCACGTCCGCGCTGACGATCTCGCCGGTCAGGTACGGGTCCTCGCCGAACGTCTCGTAGGACCGGCCCCAGCGCGGGTCGCGCACCAGATTGATCGTCGGGCCGAGCGAGACGTTCACGCCCTTGCCTGCGAACTCCTGGCCGACGGCCGCGCCGAAGTCGTGCTCGTAGGACGGGTCGAAGGTGGCCGCGTTGGTCTCCCCGTCAGGGAACTGCGTCACCCCGCCGAGCCCGTCGCCGACCCCGCTGGGCCCGTCCTCCAGGTTGACGCTCGGGATGCACAGCGCGGGCTGCGCGGCGATCTGCCCGATGTAGACGCTCGACCCGTCGCCGTAGAGCATCGCGTCCTTCTGGTCCTGCGACATCGCCCCCATGAGCTGCGCGACGCGGGTCGAGACGGCCACGTTCGGCTCGTTGAGCCATGGGCAGTCGCCCGGCGCGGGCTGCGGCGGGGGCGGCGGGATGGTGACGGTCTGGTTCCCGACGGTGTAGACCGAGAACTCCCACAGGGAGACGCCGTACCCGGTGGCGCGCGCCGTCGAGTACATCCGGATGTACCGGCCGGTGCCCGACACGTTCAGCGTCTGCGTCCCGCCGGTCCCGGTGGTCGTGGTGTAGATCGTCGACCAGTTCGCGTTGTCGTTCGAGACCTGGATCTGGAACCCGGTGGCGTAGGCGTTCTCCCACTGGAGTACCACCTGGCACACCGGCAGGCTCCCCCCGAGGTCCACGTCGATCCACTGCGGGTCCGCCGAAGCGCTGGACCAGCGGGTCAGGGTGCTGCCGTCGGTGGCGTAGAAGGGGTCGTACGCCGGGTTGGCGTCCTGGATCGACGAGGCGGTGGCCGGGTGCCCGAGCGCGGCGTTGGCGGTGCCGCAGGTCCCGTTCCCGCCGCCGGTGCTGCTCGGCGCTGAGCTGGGTGAGCTTGGTGAGCTGGGCGAGCTCGGCGAAGTGGGGACTCCCCCACTTCCGCCGGTGAAGACCCCGAACTCCCACAGCGAGTAGCCGTACTGCGTGGCGCGCGCCGTGCCGTACATCCGGATGTACCTGCCGGTGCCGGAGACGTTCAGCGTCTGGTTCCCGCCGGTCCCGGTGGTGGTCGAGTAGATCGTGGTCCAGGTCGCGTTGTCGGTCGAGACCTGGATCTGGAACGCGGTGGCGTACGCGGTCTCCCAGTTCAGCGCGACCTGGCAGATGGTCAGCGCCGAGCCGAGGTCCACATCGAGCCACTGCGGGTCGCTGAACGCGCTGGACCAGCGGGTCCCGGTGTTGCCGTCGACCGCGGCGGCGGCCGGGGTCCCGCCGTTCTCCGTCGAGGAGGCGGTGGCGGGCTGGTTCAGCGCCGCGTCCTGTGTGCCGCAGGTCCCGCCGCCCCCGGTGCCCGTGGTGCCGTAGACCTGGAACTCCCACAGCGAGTAGCCGTAGCCGGTGTTGCGCGCGGTGCCGTACATGCGGATGTAACGGCCGGAGCCGGAGACGTTCAAGGTCTCCGTGCCGCCGGGACCGGTGGTCGTGGAGTAGATCGACGTCCAGGTCGAGCCGTCGGCCGAGACCTGGATCTGGTAGGCCTTGGCCGAGGCCGTCTCCCACTGGAGCACGACCTGGCTGATCGTCGCGGTCCCCCCGAGGTCCACCTGGAGCCACTGCGGGTCGCTGTAGGCGCTCTCCCAGCGGGTGCCGGTGTTGCCGTCCACGGCGTTCGCCGCGACGTTGCCGCCGGTGACCGACGAGGCGGTCGCGGTCTTGCCCTGCGACAGCAGCGTCGGCGCGGCGTGCGCGGACCCCGCGGCGATCGCGACCATCAGCCCGCTGATGAGGGCGACGACCAGGGTCACCACCAGGGAGGTCATACGTGGATTCCGGGCGCGCACGGGTGGCGCCTGTTGACTGACGGCCATGCTTCTCTTCCTCGCGTCGTGGGGTGGCTGGCGGGAGGGAGAGCGCTCTCCGATGCAGAGCCTGGCCGGGGGCTGACGGAGAGTCAAGGTTTTGAGCGAGTTCCGCAACAGTTCCGCAACTCGCCCCTGGACAACGGAGGCCGCGGACCAGGTCCGCGGCCTCCGTCATGCTCTTTCAGCCGGCGATCTCAGAGATCGCAGGACTCCCGGGTATCGCAGGAATCTCAGGGATCACGGATAGGAGGTGACGTCCGAAGGCGTCGTGTTGGACGGTGTCGCCGCTCCCGTGGAGTTGATGACGTGCTGGATCACGCCGACCCCGCCGAGCGAGACGGTGAGCAGATCGTGGAACTGGACGCCGGCCGTGTTCGGCGCCTCGAAGGCGTGGTCGTTGACCACCGCCGGGTTGACGTTGAAGTAGCAGTAGCTGCCCATGCCATAGGCCTGATGCGACGTGACGTTGGCGCCCACCTTGTACGCCGGATAGCCGTTGGTCGAGCCGTTCATCCAGGCCGCCTGGTTCGGCGGGTCGTAGGGGTTCTCGTTCTGGAAGAAGATCGTCTCCCCGCCCTGGCCGTTCCAGACGACCTCGCTCTTCTGGTAGTGCTCCACGAACAGGCCGGTCGCCAGGACGTTGTCGCCGTTGACGGTCAGGCCGTTGTCCGCGGTGTTGGTGGTCCAGCCCACCGTGCCGGCGTTGCCGTGGTCGGCGCGCCACGCCCAGATGTCGTTCACCAGCGTGTTGTTGGCGTTGACCACCAGGCTGTCCGTCGCGCTGCCGGCGATGTCGCCGCCGATGCGGAAGAACACGTCCTGGACGGAGATCGGGTTGGCGCTGTGGTTGGCCGAGGAACCCGCGGGTCCGACGGTCAGCAGGGACGGCGAGGTGGTGGTGCCGGCGTCCATCAGCAGACCGCTGATCCGCACGCCGTCCACGTCGGCGACCTGCATGGTCGTGACGCCGCCGGTCGGGATGAGCGTCGGGAAGCCGGTGCCCAGCACGACGGTGTTCGGGTTGCTGACGTTCAGCGTCTGGTCGATGTTGTAGACGCCGGGGGTGAAGAACAGGCTGCAACCCTGCGCCAGCGCCGCGTTCATCTGCGAGGCGGTGTTGGACGGGGTCACCACGAAGAACTGGCTCATCGGCAGCGAGGTGCCGGGAGTCGGTCCGTTCGCCCAGCTCGCCCCCGAGGCGTTGGTCCGCAGGGACGGCAGGAACACGTGGTAATTGCCGGAGGAGTCGACGTACAGGTACGGCACGTCACGCGACGTCGGCGTGGTGGCCAGCGTCGTCATCGGCGGGGTCGGGAAGCTCTGGGCCGGCGCCCCGGTCACCCCGGAGAACACCATGTTCCAGACCGACCCGCTCCAGCTGCCGAGGTTGCTGTCCTGCGTGTACCACTGCTGCTGGGAGACGCTGGAGGCCTGCCCGCTGATCTTGCTGTCGGCGACGTAGCCGCCGCTGGCGTAGCCGTAGCTGGCCGGGTACATCTGGAGCCCGCCGTGGATGTCCATGCGGCGGAACGGCCCGGCCTGCGCGACGGCCCAGCGGGTGTTGCCGGCCGACGGGTTGACCGCCATGTTCTCCGCCGAGCGCCAGAAGTTCTGCGTGGCGTTGCCGGTCCCGTCGAAGGCGTCGACCGTGACGTCGCCGTTGATCGTGACGTCGTCGGGGTTCTGGCCCAGGCCCTGGATCGAGGTGTAGTAGCCGATGTTGGCGGTGTTGCTGTAGGTGCCCGGCTTGAACAGCAGGGCGTCGCGCTCGGTGCCGAACTGGTTCAGCTTCTGGTTGTTGAAGACGGTGTCGAGCGTGGACTGGATGGTCGCGCTGGACATGCTGGGGTCGAAGATGTGCACGTTCGGCCCGAAGTTCGGCTGGTTCGGCTGGTTGGTGCAGCCGGTGGCGATGCTGTTGACGGTCCAGGTGAACGTCGCCGTCCCGCTCGCTCCGGTGGCGTCGGTGACGGTCACCTTGGTGGCGAAGGTTCCCGCGGCGCTCGTCGTGCCGGAGATCAGGCCGGTGGCGGAGTTGATCGACAGCCCGGTCGGCAGGCCGGTCGCGCTGTAGGTCAAGGTCTGGCCGGAGGCGGAGTCAGAGGCCTGGATCTGCAGGTTCGCGGCGCTGCCCAGGGTCGTGGTCTGGTTGCCGGGGCTGGTGACCGTGACGCCGTTCCCGCCGGTCGAGGTGCCGGTGTAGACCTGGAACTCCCACAGCGAGTAGCCGTACTGCGTCGCGCGGGCCGTGCCGTACATGCGGATGTAGCGGCCGCTGCCCGAGACGTTCAGCGTCTGGGTGCCGCCGGTGCCGGTGGTGGTGGAGTAGATCGACGTCCAGTTCGTGGCGTCGTTCGAGGTCTGGATCTGGAACGCGGTGGCGTAGGCCGCCTCCCAGTTCAGGACGACCTGGCAGATCGACTGCGTGCTGCCGAGGTCCACCTGGAGCCACTGCGGGTCGCTGAACCCGCTGGACCAGCGCGTGCCGGTGTTCCCGTCGACGGCCGCCGACGCCGGGAAGGTCGCGTTCTCCAGCGAGGACGCGGTGGCCGGCTGGTTCAGCGCGGCGTTGGTCGTCCCGCAGCCGCCGCCGGAGGCGATCGTGCCGTAGACCTGGAACTCCCAGAGCGAGTAGCCGTACTGCGTCGCGCGGGCCGTGCCGTACATACGGACGTAGCGGCCGCTGCCGGTGATGTTCAGCGTCTGGGTGCCACCGGTGCCGGTGGTGGTGGAGTAGATCGACGTCCAGGTCGTGCCGTCGTTCGAGGTCTGGATCTGGAACGCGGTGGCGTAGGCGGTCTCCCACTGCAGGACGACCTTGTCGACGGACGCGGTCGCGCCGAGGTCCACCTGGAGCCACTGCGGGTCGCTGAACGCGCTGGACCAGCGCGTGCCGGTGTTCCCGTCGGTGGCGTCGGACGCCGGGGTCCCGGCGTTCTCCTGCGACGAGGCGGTCGTCGCCTTGCCCTGCGACAGCAGGCTGTCGGCGGCGTGGGCCGCCGTCGGCGCGACGATCGCGTAGGCCGCCAGGCTCAGGACCAGGAGCAGCAGGAACACGGCGTGCAACGGTCGGCGGATCAGGGGTCTCCGATGAATGGTCCCACCGGAGGAGAAGGCAGTCATGACATCTCCTGCTTGGTCAGGGGTCTGGGTCTGTGTCTGTGTCTTTCATGGGCGGTGCGGCGCAGGGGTCGGCGCCGCGGATGGTCCCCGTCATCGTGCGTGGAACACGGAGAGCGCTCTCTCGCAAGTGCGATCGTCGCGCCGAAGTTTCCGCCATGTCAACGGATTCTGATTCCGGAACTTCGCTGGAGGGCTTTATCAGCCCTCGCGTGGGAGAGCGCTCTCCCCCCGTGCTATAAACACTTCATGACCGCCGACGACGAGGTTCCGCGGCCCCCGACGCTCGAGGACGTCGCGCGGGTCGCCGGCGTCTCGCGCGCGACCGTGTCCCGCGTCGTCAACGACACGCGCAACGTCGACCACCGCATCCGGGAGGCCGTGCGAGCGGCGGTGGCCCAGACCGGCTACGTGCCCAACCAGGCGGCCCGCTCGCTGGTGACCAGGCGCACCGGTTCGGTGGCGCTGGTGGTGTCCGAGGCCGAGCACCGGACCTTCGACGACCCGTTCCTGGGCCGCGTGTTCACCGACCCCTTCTTCGGCCGGGTGGTCAGCGGCATCATCAGCGTCCTGCGACCACGCGCGGTGAACCTGGTCCTGATGCTCGCCGAGACCGCCGACTCCCGCGGGCAGCTGCTCGACTACCTGCGCCAGGGACACGTCGACGGCGTGATGCTGATCTCCACGCACGCCGAGGACCCGCTGCCCCAGATGCTGACCGAGTCCGGCCTCCCGACGGTCCTGTCCCGGCGCCCCAGCACGCCGATCCCGATCAGCTACGTCGACATCGCCCAGGACACCGGCGCGGCCCTGGCCGCCGACCGCCTGGCCGAGCGCGGCTGCCGCCAGGTGGCCACCATCTCCGGCCCGATGGACATGCCGGCCAGCCAGGACCGCCTGCGCGGCTTCCGCGAGGCGATGGCACGGCACGGACACGCCTTCGTCCCCTCCGTGGAGGGCAACTTCACCCAGGACAGCGGCGAGCAGGCGATGCGCGAACTGCTGGACCGCCACCCGGACCTGGACGGCCTGTTCGCCGCCAACGACCTGATGGCCCAGGGCGCCCTGCTCGCCCTGCACGACCGCGGCATCGCGGTCCCGGAGCGGGTGGCGGTCGTCGGCTTCGACGACAGCAGCGCGGCGACGGCCTGCCGCCCACCGCTGACCACGGTGCGCCAGCCGATCGAGGACATGGCCGCGGCGATGGCCGACCTGCTGCTCGCCCACATCGAGGAGAAGCGGCAACGGGTCACGTCGCGGATATTCGAGCCGGCGCTGGTGGTTCGGGAGTCGGCTTAGGGCGGCGGCCGGGTGGGGCGGCCAAGCGAGGCGGCATAGGGGGCGCCCCTGGCTTGGGTGTTGGTGGGTGTGGCTGGTTGCGGTTTGTTTGTGGGCTGATAGTCACAGGCGTTTCTTGACGGCTTCGCGCATGGTTGGCGGGATCCGTTGGTGGCGCGGGTCGGGGGTCCCTCATGTCGTGTCAGGGCGGCGGGGGTGTGGGCAGGTGGTCAGGTCTACGGCCACGGGCAAGACCAAAAGCAATAGTCAAAGAGCAAGAGCGACAGTCAAGAGCGCCTCCGGCGGCGCCTACGCGGCGAGCGGCGCTCTCTCCGGGGATGGGGGGCCGCGTTGTCGGGCGGCGGTTGTTGCTTGTGGTCGCCTTTGTCCCGGATTCCCCGTCGCTTCGTCGCCCGGAGGGAACCATCCCGGCCTGGGCGGTGTCAAGCCGGATCGC